>CAIWSO010000120.1 GCA_903915315.1 uncultured Spartobacteria bacterium
CAGGACGCTCGCCAACCTTGAGGACATTGACATCCATCAGCATCTTGCCCGTTCACCGATTATCCCTCCCGATGTTATCGACCGCATCTCACGAGTCGCCGATTCGTTTGTGAAGACCTCACTCTCCGGATGCTTGTTTGCCACAGAGGAAACCCTCCAACTTCTCTGCCGAGATGAAGACGAGGTCATTCGCCGTGCCTTCGCAAAAAACTCTACCCTCAACGCAGCTCATCAAATCCTTGTTAAGGACACCTCCCTCCAAGTGCGCTCTATGCTGGCACAAAATTGGGGAGTCAAACTCCCCATCCTTTCTCAATTTGACATCAAAGACCACCTGAGTGTCCTCAAGAATGTGTTCAAGAATCCCCGTGCTAACGAGAAGCTCCGTAGCCGGATTTTCACTGAAGGTCATCCCGATGTGAGGTATGTTCTCGCCGAGCAAGGGACGCCTCTCAAATCGCGATTCTTCATCGCACATAAGAGTCTCATCCCTCTGCATGTGAGAAGACAGATGCATAGTCGCACAGGTCTTCCTGCTGAGATTGTCGCTGAATTAGCAACCGATCCCGACCGTCAAGTCCGACTCTCTATAGCGAAACGTCTTACTGGCCAATATGGATGGCGTACGACGAAGGCCAATCTGGCCCTGCTCGGTGGGTTCATCAGCGACCCAGATTCCGAGATTCGTCTGTCCGTATGTACCGACTCCAGGCTCACATCCTCACAGATTGCCTCTCTCACGCAGGATGAGGTTGTCGAAGTCAAAGAAATGGTCACTTCGAACATTCTTCAGAGGCTCAAAGCCTATCGTAACTCCAGGCAACCGCATTACTATCGCAACCTGTACGAAAAAACCGCACACCTGCTACTGGCGCGCGCAAAGGATCCAGAATCCCGCGTTCGACAAGCGATAGCTCGTTCTAAAGAGGCTCCTCCAGAAGCACTCGGCATCCTCTTTGATGATCCTGTTCCCGCCATCTCTAGTGCTGTTCGGAGCACCACCCAATTTCCATTTGGCGCCATTCTAGATCTTGAAAAAGCTGCCCTTTCTTCTGAATTAAAGGGACCATTTCGCCAAGGGGATAGCTCACCAACGTCCATAGCCATCCACCATTTTGCCCATTGCAAAAATCCGTTTCTGCGTCACATCGCAGCTCACTATTCCCGCACGACGTTAAGCGACCTTCGAGCCTTAGGTAACGACCCCCACCCCGTCGTTCGCGAAGCAGCCATAGCAAAACTTGCCATGCGTGAATCCAAAAGGACTTCCCCTCTTCAATACACAACTCAACCCGCCTAGCTAACACCACCTTTTACCCATTCGATGACATCTCCCAAATTCAACCACCCAGATTCGTATAATCAAACGATGGATTCCTCCGCCGCTAGCTTCTCCGTTCCGTCAGCTGCCAAAAAAACAAAAACCATCCGCCCCTCAAAAGTCGATTTCACATGCGATCTCTCCTCAGTGCCCATGTTTTCGACAAACTTCTGCGCGGCTGCGCCGATTCCAGTCATTGCTGCCTACGGATCAGAACATGTCCATCGCTATGTTATTCGAAGCAAAAACTGGGACTTTCAACGGATCGTCGACGATAACGGCAAGTACATTTGTCGTTCAGACAGTAGCGCTGAGACAGGAGGCCCCCAGTGGCGAGACCTGATCCTTGCAAAAGAAAATAACGTATTCCTTCATATCGAAGGCGTGGACTTATCGGTTTACGCGCCCGAGATGGCCCGCGCCAAGGATGTGGCAACACAATTTTGTTTTAAGTATGCCATGCCGGAAAAAGAGGATACGGGGTGTTATCATCTCCTCACTTTTGGAAGTGATGGAATCGACACCGAAAGTGTTCCTCTCGAGAATCGCAATTCACTTAATGAAGACCATCTCGATTTATTCTATGGGGATGGTTTTTCTAAGAAGAACGAGACCTTCATTGAATTCATGCAGAAGGAGCGCTCCGGTTTGAGTATATTCGAAGGCACTCCTGGCACGGGAAAGACCTCCTACATTCGTTACCTCATCGGAAAACTGAAAAGCACACATCGCTTTTACTTTATTCCCCCCGCCTCAACCGGCGTGCTTACAAATCCCGAGTTCATTCGCTTTTGGGCACGGCAAAATGCGACATACAACAAATATCGCTTTGTCTGTGTGCTGGAGGATGCTGACAGTGCCCTAATGATGCGCGATCTGGACAACCGTCGTGAAGTTGGTGCCATTTTAAATATCACCGATGGCTTGTTAGCGGATTTTTTACGTCTTCAAGTCGTCTGCTCGATCAATTGTTCCTCTACCGAAATCGATCCTGCTCTCATTCGCCCCGGTCGTTTACACACACACCTGCTGTTTGATCGTATTCCTCCATGTCGAGCGCAGCGGATTTCCAAGGCCGTCGGACGCGAGATTTCAGATCAAAAAGATTACTCACTCGCAGAGATTTTTAATAACTCCGCATCCGCCCCATTCACAAAACAGAATATCGGATTTGCTGCTTAAAAATGAAATCCCGCTTGGACCGCTTTCTTAACGCCCAGAAGGAGGGAACTTACTCCACCGCCTTGGAAGAAATCCACAATGGCCGCAAAGAGTCCCATTGGATGTGGTTCATTTTTCCTCAGCTTGTTGGTTTGGGCAATAGCAGCATAGCGAAGACCTATGCCCTTGCAGATTTACAGGAGGCCATAGACTACCTCGCCCATCCGATCCTTGGTCC
>CAIWSO010000121.1 GCA_903915315.1 uncultured Spartobacteria bacterium
CGCCACTTTTCAAAGGGGCACGGTCGTCTCGGCCGTGAAAGACACCCGCGTGGCCACCTCATCGATGGCAAAACTATTTGCGCCCCGCGCGCCTCAATGCAAAACGCGTTTCATTCATGAATATCGTAATTTCTACGATGTTTGTGTTGACTACTTGAGGCTTCTGCGCGCTATATTCCCTTTCATATGGGACGGTCTATCCGGGAAAATCAGATGGCTCTTTTCGCGATTGCGGAAGGACAAGGCGGCTTTTTTACGGCCAAGCAGGCGGAATCGGCGGGATTCGATCGGACCAACCACAGTTACCATGTTCGCACGGGCAAATGGACGCGCGAGCATCGCGGCATCTACCGGATCACGCAGTATCCCGCGCCTCCGGAGGCTGACCTCATCCTTTGGTCCCTTTGGTCGAGGAACCTCGAGGATGTGCCGCAGGGCGTGTATTCGCACGCGACGGCGCTTCGGATTTACGACCTCTCCGACATCATGCCCGTCAAAATCCACCAGACCGTTCCGCAAAAGTTCCGGCGCGGCGCGGAAATCCCCAAGGCTCTTGTTCTGCACCGGGCGAACCTTTCGCCCGTCGACATCGAGGAGCGCGAGGGGTTCCGCGTCACCCGCCCGCTCCGAACGCTTCGGGATCTGATCGCCGAGGGTGGGCTGTCCCGCGACCTGCTCAAGCAGGCTTTCGGCGAGGCGAGGGACCGGGGATTGATCACTGAGAAGGAGACGCGGTCGGCTGGCTTTCCGGCTTGGCTGTGGGGTGGGATGGAAGGAAAAAAATGAACACGCCCTCCAGATACGGCACGGCATCCGCATTGCGCATCGCCTTGGAAGCGCGGCTGAAATCCCTCGCCCGTTCCGAGGGCATCGATCTCCAGCGCCTGCGACGGCAAGTGTCTTTTGACAGATTGCTTGCGCGGTTGTTTCACGGACCGGAGGTGCCCTGGTTGCTCAAGGGAGGCTATGCGATGGAACTCCGCCTTCGCTCGGCCCGTGCCACGAAAGACATCGACCTCTCGGTGCCGGATGGGGGACAAGGTCCGGTAGAAATTTTGGAGAATCTTCAAGACCGGGCGGGAGCGGAGTTGGGGGATGGGTTTGTGTTTGTGGTCGGACTTCCCGCGAGGGAATTGGAGGGGGCTCCCGAGGGCGGTTTCCGCTTCCCGGTCACGGCCTCCCTGGGTGGCCGTATTTTCACGAAATTCCACCTCGATGTTGGAATCGGCGATTGCGTTGTCGAGCCGGCGGAAGTGGTCCCCGGTCGCGACTGGATGGATTTTGCGGGGATTCCAGCGGCCCGTTGCCTCGCCATCCCGAAGGAGCAACAATTCGCCGAAAAACTCCACGCCTACACCCGCCGCCGCGAGAGGGAGAACAGCCGTGTGAAAGATCTGGTGGACATGGCCCTGCTCCTGAAAATGGGGCTTCCCGACGGGGCTAAGCTGAAGGAGGCGATCCACAGAACATTTGGTCGTCGCGGTGACGGTGATTTTCCGCTGGACCTCCCAGATCCGCCGGAATCGTGGAAACAACCTTACGGGCAACTCGCTATGGAATGCGGCTTGGAATGGCCGATGGAAGAGAGCATTCGAGCTGTCGCGACGCGTTTAGCAGAAATCTGAGTCGTCCAGCGCGCCCAGCACCTCGTCGTTTTCTTGGAGGGAAGCCTTCGACTACGAAACCAGCGACCCTAACGTGACAGCGTCTTCGCCGGAGCCGGCGTCAC
>CAIWSO010000122.1 GCA_903915315.1 uncultured Spartobacteria bacterium
CCTGAAGCAAGGCATCACGATTTCCTTTCCGGTACACACAAAAAAGGAGCTGGTTCGCCCAATCCGCTTCCACTCGTTTCAGGGCAATTTTTCCGGGAGGCTGCTGAATCGTGAACTTGAGCTTCCCAGTTTTGGTCTCCAGGACATCAAAGCCGGTCTTGGAGGGCACGAATGTATCCGCTCCTGAAGGAGAGATGCTTACGATCCGAGCGTATCCCGGGATGGGATTGGGATAGACAATCGGAGTGGGCTGGATGCGATCTTGTGCTGTGCGCGGGTCGAGTTGCAAAAAGCCTTTACTTGAGGAGTAGAGATTAAGGATGTCGCCATCTTCAGAAAACGAAGCGGTGAATAATCCGAATAAACTCTTCTCCCAAAGAACGGCTCCATTCGCCGGGTTGTAGGCAGTGACCCCGCCGCCGCCTGCGTAACTGCATCTTCCGAAGATGCTTCCTGAAGTGTTAAAGATAAAATAGTCTGCTGAATGCTGGATGATTCCCGAGAATTTCAACTTCTTGTCCGCAACAGTGTAGGCTTCGAACACGGGTTGTTGAGGGCTTTTCGGCTTCGAAATCATGCGCCCCACCAAAATCAAAGAACCGTCTGCTGAGACGCCCATCAAAGAGGTGAGGCCGGCGGGATTTACTGTGAAGAGGTCTTGAATGGCTCCGGTATTTAAGTCGACGGAACGCACCGCCCCGTCCTTTTCCAGGGTGACCAAGAGTGCTGGTTTTTTCGGGATGATTTCCGCGCCCAACCACGGAGAGTCCGTCTTCGACACAAGGTGTAAGGTTTCTCCATTGAGTCGATCATCTAGGTAGCTCCACTTTTGATCGCGGTATTCTTCGGGGATCGATTGCAAGGAACGCCTTAATTCTGTTGAGTTTCCCTCGCGCTCTGCAATTTCCGCCACAGCCATTTGTGCGTCGGCAGCTGAATGACGAGCCGCTTTTTTTTCCGCCGTGGCTTCCGCGGCATTGTTTTGGGCCTCGATCGCGCGGAGACGGGAGAGTTTTTCACTTTGAGCCAGCCGAATTGTGAAGCCGATGGCTACCAGCAGCAACAAAGCCCCTAAAGATGCGGCAAGGCGATGGCGTTTGATTAGCAACGCCATTTGGCGGAGGAGCCCAGCCTGTTCCGCTCTTGTTGCAAACCCGTTCTGGTAGGATTCAATGTCGGCGGTGAGTTCATTCACGCTGGCGTAACGATTTGTGCGGTTTGTGGCCATGGCCTTGAACGTCACCGCACGGAGGGCTTCAGGAATAGCCGTCTCCGTTTTGCCAAGTGGACCGGTCACCACCCGTTTTAGAGGCATTGGAGTGATCTCTCCATTTAGGACGCGACCCAACACCTCCTGCAAAGAAGTGCCGGATATGGGGGAATTCGTGGTGAGGATCGCATATAAGACGCCTCCAAGCGAATAGACATCAGAGCGCTCATCCAAACCTTCCACCATCCCCTCGACTTGCTCCGGGGACATGTACTGGGGAGTTCCTTGGAGGCGGATGGTTCCCGTCGCCTCCTCTGAGGCCTTTTCAGAAGGCTTTGCATGCTGCCCGAACTCCACGGCCAAACCCCAGTCCATCACCAGCACTTCTCCGAACTCACCGACCATAATGTTCTCTGGTTTGAGATCCCGGTGCAGGTAGCCTTTTGCGTGTGCAAATGCAACGGCATCGCAAACTTTTCGAAAAACCTCAAGCAGACGCTGAGGGGTGAAAATGCCTGTCGTTTGAGGGTCTCCCGCGGCCAGCTGCTTTAGTATCTTTAGAAGCGTTTGCCCAAGGATCAGCTTCATGGAGTAAAAGGCGCGTCCTTGATCATCCGTGCCTCGATTGTGAATGGGCGGAATGCATGGATGGGCCAAGTTGGCGAGTACTTCCGCCTCTCTAAGAAAGAGAGGATCTGAAATCTCACGATCCGCCGTGCTCACTTTGACAGCGACTAGTCGGTTGAGAATGGGATCTTCTGCGGAAAAGATTTTCGCCATGCCTCCGCGTCCGACTTCTTCCCGAACCGAGTAACGGACTGCCGCTGGAAAATCCGTTCCGTGAGCCAACTCGGGCACGATGGTGTCAAAGGCCATCGTCGTTTCGGGCAACAAGACGCCCGATTCGAAGTTGTCGAAGGACACAGTGACTTCGCCGATTGGTTGGATATCGGGATTCGAGCTCTGGGGAGAAGCGTC
>CAIWSO010000123.1 GCA_903915315.1 uncultured Spartobacteria bacterium
CCGTTTGTATCCGTGTCTCAAAAGAAAACGCCCAAGCGAACAACTGCCGCAAAATCGATTTCACCACAGCAGACTCACGCAAGGTCGGCGGCTTCAAAAGCGCCCACGTCATCCTCGCGAATCTCTTCAGCGAACTGCTCATCGCTTCCGCTCCAGGACTCGCGAAGAAACTGCTCTCCGGCGGTCACCTTATTTTTTCGGGCGTCCTCCGAAGCCAAGCCGAGGAGGTGTGCCGAGGCCTCGAGGCCAGCGGATTTAAAAAGCCTCGCCTCGTTTCGCGCGGCAAATGGTGCGCCGGCATCACCTCGCTCGTCGTTCGCGCCCGACACTAGAGGTCGGCAACCGCCCAGTTCTGACCCCACTGACCTTTTGCCTCCGCTTTTTCATGGCCGCCTTTTTAGAGCTCTGCGGATATCATCATGGTTGCCGACTTCGAAGAAAATCAGCTCCTGTTCCGTTTTTTCCGTTCGGTATAGCAACCTTAGACGAAGACCAGCGCGGCACTCAAACACATCGGCACCCAGTTTCCTGATTCCCGATCCTCGATGAGCGTGAGGCTTCCCCCATGCTTCCAACACAGACACCAATGCCTCGTTCACTGCCGCACGATCCTCTAGGGGAAGTTTGCGCAGTTCGCCGAGGAACCGCTCAGTGAGCTTGATCCGCCAAGAGGTCTTCGATGTTTCCGGTGAAGGTTTTGAGCGATCCGGCGCGACGGTTTTCTTGGATTTCCTCATGGGCTTGGAGTGAAAGACGGTTTACCTCGGCCTCGGAGGCCCCATACTCCCGCAAAGCGTAATCGGTGGATTCCACAGTGACAGGCCGCAAGGCGATAATCTGGTTACCGTATAGAATGCCAACATCCTCGCCGCATGCCGCTGCTTTCAGCCAAAATGTGAGATTCGAGCGAGCTTTGGTCGGACTGAGAGTTTGCATATGGCGTAATTACGGCTTTTACGCGTCGCTGTCAAGTCTCCAAGCTTTTTTTATCAAGAATGCGTGGCCCTCTTTTCATGTGAAATTTACGTGCGTGACTCTTTTTCCAGTTCCCTTTTTCATTGGTTTATCAGCAGGCTCGTTCAAAGGTTGGCAACTTTGCATATTCCATTTTGCTAGACCACTCTAGCATTATTGATAGGCGCGTCTATTACCTTTAATACCAATGGCTACTGGACTTTTATCGATCCAATTTCACTTGTATCGGCGTCTTTATGAGCGCCGAACATTGCCTTTCGGCGGTCATAGACCGCCGCTACAGAATAAGTCAAAAAGCATTCAGCTTTTGGTATAATGCATGCTTTTATGTCTTGCGATAGGCGCTATTACCCAGCTAAGAGAAGCTTAAACGTGGTGAGGATTTTTAAGGAATCGGCCGCCCCGAGTTCCCCTAGTCGTTTCAATGTCGAGGCGTTGATTGGGCGCAGAAGGTCGCAGGCCACGACATACTCGCTTCCACCCCATTGGACTCTTGCGCGCAAGGGCGTGAGCGTGAGGTTTTCTCGAATCGGACACACCAACTGCGTTGGCAAACCGGCCAGATCCGGGTGCTGCAATCCGACCAAATTCGGCCGTGAGAGATCCGCCGTCGAGGAATATAACGACAAATTCATTCGGTCACATACGGAGTCGCCTCGTTCAACTTCAAAGTCTCCCTACAAACCTCGGGAGTATAGGCCGCCACAGCATCCCGATAAAAAACCTCACGCTCACGGCGCAACTTTTCTTTCTCCAGAAGCTCCTGCACAAAAACGGATTTTGGCAATTCTCCTCGCAACATATCCAAAATATCAAAGGCCGGTCTACTGAGCGTGAGGGTTTGGCGACTTTGAGACGACTTTTTGGCGATTTTCATGGGAACAAATTGCGGGGGTGAAAGTCTTTTGTCAAGGTGACTCCCGCTCGACCTTCAAGATGCGGTGCGATCGCAGAAACGTGTTCATTTCCGCCTCCACCGCTTCGCAGCCCCCACTCGGAATCTGAAAAAATTTCACCTGCATGATTTTTAGATTTTTTTTGTAGCCGCTGACTGTGGACTGCCCCGCTGGCGCTTATTCGGGCGCCCTTCGGCGGTCTTCGACCGCCGCTACAGGAGCAACAGAGCGGGCGCCCCCCCGCGAATTTCTCTCCGGTTGACTCCTTCGCGCCCGCTCAGTCGCCCTTCGGGCCAACCTGCGGTTGCTCTTTCTCGCACCTGCCACAGTGCTCGAATCTCTCCGGCCCTCGCGCTTCGGGCTCCGCCCTTCCGCTTCTCGTGCCTCCGTGAAATTCGCTTCATCCTTCAGGCTTCTTTCTTAAAGCTCCGCTTTCTAGTTTCCCGAACTGCGGACCAGACGGAATCCGAAGTCGTCGTCCCGGTTGCCCGGGTAGGGGTTGAAGTAGTCGTCGACGCGGTAGGGCACAGCAGCGCGGCCGGCGTCGTTGCCCCAGCTACCGCCACGGATGCGGCGGTAGGAGGTATTTGCGACATCCCAGCACCACTCCCACACATTCCCACTCATATCGAAAAGACCAAGTTCGTTGGCCGCCTTCTCGCCCACAGCGTGCGCAGCTCCGCCAGAATTGTCGCCATACCACCCCACAGAATTGAGATTATTGCTGCCAGCGAAGGTATAGCCTTGCGAATGACGGCCACCGCGTGCCGCCCATTCCCACTCAGCCTCAGTTGGGAGCCTGTAGCCATTCGCCCGAGGCTTCAAAATCACATTTTCCGAGCCGTCTGAACCGTACTCCCCGCTGCAATAGTAGCCATCGTGCCCCTTGACTCCATATACAGGCTCGAGCCCCTCCATCACACTCTTGGCATTGCACCAC
>CAIWSO010000124.1 GCA_903915315.1 uncultured Spartobacteria bacterium
AAAGATCCGCCAAAAATCGCAGGCCGTTTATCCCCAACCAGTGGCGGAGGGGGCGGGATTCGAACCCGCGGAACGTTTCCGTTCTCCGGTTTTCAAGACCGGTGCAATAAACCACTCTACCACCCCTCCAATTCACTGCTGGCAAGCCTTCGCTGCCCTGGCCTCTGGAAACCTTACATCCCCAGAATCCATGCCCGCCTCTCGGCAGGTATCCATGAAAGCAATGCTTCGGATCACGTACATTCACCACAACTTCGCCGTAGATCCTCTCCTTCTCGCAAAATCTTCCGCAAACCAGCTCGCGAATGAAAGCAAAAACTCATGGCTTGAGCACCCACCGCCCATCCCATGCATGCCTTTGTCAGAAACCGCGCACGATGCCATTCTGCCTCGGCATCCACCTGCCCCTCGGTCGCATCGTACGCGGGCTTGTGGCAGACTTACCCTGCTGAGCTGACACGCGCTTATCCACGCCCAATGCCCCCCTCCTTGCACTCCACCCGCGATGATCACCCATAATGCTTGCAGGCCTCCAACCCCTACGTTTCCATCCTCCAAAACACAAATCAGCCCTTCCCTAGATGGGAGCTGATTTGAAATTCGACCGGACCAACCGGCGGCGTCCACCGCCCACACCCCGACCATGACCCAACGCAACGTATCCAAGCTTCGCCTCCTTCTGAGGGAGGTCGGCCCCGTGGATCAGGTCGGCATCGAGGAGCGCGTACAAAAATACGCCACGCGCAGCGTCAAAAAACACTCGAAGGTCGTTGGCTTGAAACTCGCGGTCTCGATGCTAGACCTCACCACACTCGAGGGCAAGGACACGCCAGGCCGAGTCGCCTCGCTCTGCCGCAAAGCACTCCGGCCTCATGACGATCCATCGGTTCCTTCGGTCGCCGCCGTCTGCGTGTATCCTTCGATGGTCAAACACGCTCGCCGCCAACTCGCAAACACCAACGTTCGAATTGCATCGGTGGCGACGGCCTTTCCATCGGGACAGGCACCCTTGTCCACGCGGCTCGCCGAGGTTCGCGCGGCCGTTGGAGACGGAGCTGATGAAATCGACATGGTCATTAATCGCGGCGCGTTTCTCGCCGGTGAACTCAATCTTGTGCAGGATGAAATCGCCGCCGTCCGCGAGGCATGCGGCGACCGTGCCCTCAAGGTGATTCTTGAGACAAGCGAACTCGAAACATACGACAACATCCGCGTGGCGTCTTTCCTTGCCATGCGCGTGCTTCGCACAGGCGACTTCATCAAAACCAGCACCGGTAAAACCGCGGCAAACGCCACTCTCGCCAACAATCAGGTGATGCTCGATGCCATCCGGGACCATTACTTTGAGACCGGGGTCGAAATTTCCATGAAGCCCGCCGGCGGTATCCGAACTGCAAAACAGGCAATCACTTTTCTAATCGCTGTGAAGGAAACCCTCGGCGACCGCTGGCTCCACAACAGCCGGTATCGTTTCGGCGCCTCCGCACTGCTCAACGACCTTTTACGCCAATTGGAAAAGGACCGCACCGGACGCTACCAGGCGCCCTACGCCTTCAGCGAGGCTGCCGGCAGCTATTAAACCCACGGTTACCGACATCCAAATGGCCTACAAAAAATCCGCCGTCCCAGCCCGAGAACTTCTGTTTGGCAACCTCTGGGAATTCGATCCGTCCCCGGAATCAGCCCCGCCAAACATCGATCCGTCTTACCAGCTTTTCATCAACGGCAAAAATACTGTACCGAAATCAAAGAAGTATTTTGTATCCATCAGTCCACGAAATGGGGAGACGCTTTCTCACATCGCAGAGGCTGGCGCGGCTGACGTCGACGCCGCGTACCGGGCCGCTTCGGACGCATTCAAGAAATGGAGCATCACTCCCGGCGCCGAGCGCGGAAAGTATCTATTCCGCATCGCCCGCCTGCTGCAGGACAGGGCGCGTGAGTTTGCGGTGGCGGAGACTCTCGACGGCGGCAAACCGATCCGCGAATCCCGCGACTTCGATCTGCCGATGGCCGCCGCACATTTCTTTTACCACGCTGGCTGGGCAGACAAGTTGCAGTACCTCGCCCCCGGCCGCACCGTGGCGCCAATCGGCGTGGTCGGACAGGTCATCCCGTGGAATTTCCCATTACTCATGCTGGCGTGGAAAATTGCGCCGGCGCTCGCCTGTGGTAATACAGTGGTGCTAAA
>CAIWSO010000125.1 GCA_903915315.1 uncultured Spartobacteria bacterium
CGATGGGCTCACCGGCGAATGGTAAGCGTTGCAGCGAGCAACACCTGCCGCTGGTGCTGTAAGCGTCGCGGCCTCGAGACTATGAAACCTCCACAACGTTCGGTAGATCGTGCTACTCGAAACGCGCCCCTTTTCCAAAGTAGGGATGGCGCGCCGTCGCCGTCCGTCTCTCGCGCCGCAGGCGCCTTGGTAACCCAGAAGACGGCGCTCACGCGCCTGATGTTTGGGACCCCGGCGGCGCGGCGTCCCTACCTTTTTAGCGATTTGCTGCAACCCTTACGTCTTAGCGGTAGAGCGGTCCGAAATTCTGACACGCACGGAAGTCCGCGCCTGTGAGATCGTCGGTTCCGAATGCTGCCCAAGCGCTCGGACGGAACACCTGCGATTCGTCCAAGTTGTGCATGTAAACGGGAATACGGAGGACACTCGCTAGCGTGACGAGATCCGCGCCGATGTGGCCGTAGCTCATCACGCAGTGGTTCGCGCCCCAGTTGTTCATCACCGAGTAAACATCGCGGAAGGCGCCCTTGTCCGTGAGGCGTGGAACGAACCAAGTCGTCGGCCAAGTTGGATTTGTGCGCTCCTCGAGAGCTTTGTGAGTTTTTGGTGGCAACTCGACCGTTTCGCCTTCGGCGATTTGGAGGGCGGGTCCGATGCCCTCGACGAGATTGAGTCGGAAGATCGTCGCCGGCATTCCGCCACGGGTGACGTAGCGTGTGCTCCAGCCGCCGCCTGGGAAATACTCGGTGATCGAAGGATGCCAGGTCGTCGCCTGCAAGCAGGATTTCACTTCAGCTGGGGTGATATCCCAGAATGGCTTCATGGCTGGCTTGCCGTTGATGGATTGTTCGCCGCAGCCATCGAGGGCCGCTGGGCCGGAATTGATGAGGTGCAAGAGGCCATTCGCGGCTGCTCCCTTTGGCGCTTCGCCCGAAACGCGCTCGATGGCCTCGGGGCTCCAGTAGGTGCGAAGATCCGCGAAAACCTGGGCGGTATTGGTGAGAAGGTGCCCGAAAAGCATGGTCACGCCATTGAGAGCGTCGTTTTCGGTCGCAACAATGTGTGGTGCGCGGCGGCCATTCCAATCGAAGGACGTATTAAGAATAGCCTCCATGAAATCTCCATTTGGCATGTGGTCGGTCCATTGGCGTTGGCCTTGGAACCCAGCGCAGATGGCGTGATGGCCTTGTGCTTCCTCGCCGAAGCCCTGCTTGGCCAGCTTCGGATTTCCGACCATGAGGTCACGGGCGATGAGGGCGGTTTGGACCGAGGTTTCCCATTCCTTGTCGAGTTGCTTGCGGCTGCGTTTTTTGCCGGTGGCATTCCAATCTTTGCCTTCTGGGCAATTTGCTTTCACCCACTTGAGGGCTTTTTCCAGCTCGGCCTTGTCGTAGATGCCGCGCTCGATGCGGCGAATGAATTCCGTCATGTCCACGGACTCGACGCGCATGCCGAGCCATTTTTCAAACAAAGCCGGATCAACAATCGAGCCGGCGATGCCCATGGATGTGCCGCCCATCGCGAGATAGGCGCGGCCGCGGAGGGTCGATGCGGCCAAGCCGGCGCGCACGAATCGGAGGAGCTTTTCTTCGACATCCGGCGGGATCGATTGGTCGCCGCCGTCTTGGACGTCGCGGCCATAGATTCCAAAGGCAGGCAGGCCCTTTTGGGTGTGAGCCGCGAGCACGGCGGCGAGGTAAACGGCGCCAGGGCGCTCAGTGCCATTGAAGCCCCAGACGGCCTTGGGCGTGAGAGGATCGGTATCCATCGTTTCCGAGCCGTAGCACCAGCAGGGAGTCACGGTGAGGGAAACGCCGACATTTTCGCGACGGAATTTTTCCGCGCAGGCGGCAGCTTCCGCAATGCCGCCGATGCAGGTGTCCGCAATCACGCATTCCACGGGCTCGCCGGTGGAGTATTTTAATTTCGAGGAAATGAGCGCCGCGGTCGATGCGGCCATGGCCATGGTCTGCTTTTCCAGTGACTCGCGTACGCCGCCGAGGCGACCGTCAATCGTGGGGCGGATGCCAACTTTCGGGAGGTTTTTTAGAACGGGATGGATCATTGTTTTGAGATGGTGGTTATTTGTTTTGAGCGGCGATTTGTTTGCGGCGGTAGTGTTCGTCAGGGCGATTGTCGATGCGATCGCTGACCTCGGAGGGAAGAAATTTCGGTCCACCGACGGCGAGAGTGCCAACAATGATGCGGGCCCATTTGTCGAGCATGAGGAGGATATTGAAGACCTCGGTGTCCGAGGCGCCAAGCGCCACTGGGCCGTGGTTTTCCATCAGCACCACTTTCGGAAACGAGCCGTATTCGGCATGGTGCGCGTGGAGAGCTTTGCGGAATTCGCGGGCGAGCGCCAAACCCGGATCCAGATAAGGAACGACGGCGACGTTGCGGCCGCAGACGACAATCGCATCGGGGAAGAGATGCTTCAAAAAGGGTTTCGCACCGTGCTCGGAGCAGACGATGGAGAGGACGGATTCCGCATGGCAATGCCCGACCCACTTCGCTCCCGCTTCAGACAAACACACGGCGTGCAGGAACGTTTCCACCGAGGGGAGCTTCGCGTTGGAATCCACGCGAGAGGCTTCCAG
>CAIWSO010000126.1 GCA_903915315.1 uncultured Spartobacteria bacterium
GACGGTCGCAGGGTGATGTGGGCCTGGTGCACGCCGATTTTTGTAAAACAGCATCACCCAATACCAAGAACAAGGAACTTTCCGTCACTATTGAAAGGCAAGATTCAGACAGGCATCCAGTCCCTGCCACGGGAGTTGAGCCTATCCGAAGATGGCGAATTGCTCATCAAGCCATTGCGTGAATTGAAAAAGCTCCGAACCGATGAAAAAAGCGTGCAGGATTTAACGGTCAAAAGTGACACGGTTCATGTCTTGGAAGGAATATCCGGGGACACGATAGAGCTGGAGATCGTCTTGGAAGCCCCTTCGGCCAGCGAGTTTGGGGTTAATGTGCTGTGTGACAAAGACGGGAACAAGGGCTTCCCCATCGCTTCCGGCAAGGCCAGCAAGACATTGACCGTCGGCTACATCCATCCGCCGTTCGAGTTGAGGGAAGGCGAGGATCTCACCTTGCGGATATTCATCGATAAGAACATGATCGAGGTCTTCGCCAACGACCGCCAGGCCGCCGTCGCCTGGCATGAATATGATCCTGGTGATCTCAATATCAGTCTCTTCAGCAAACGCGGCGACCTGAAGTGCAAGCGAATTTCCTCCTGGAAGATGAAGACCTGCTTCTGATTTTAAAAATGCGTCAATACGCGGGACTGACCCCAGCTGTGACACTGTTGGCATGGCAGCAATAGGCGCGCCGACGTCCCCGTCGGCCCATCAACAAGCGTGAAAATCACTCCATCCCCCGCAGAAGCCAACGAGGACGTTGGCGCTCCCAACCGCGCAAAATTTTGCTCGGCGGATAATTTACCTGTCACCGGGTTTGGTTACCGGGCTTGAATAGGGAAATCACTTTTCGTTCTTTTTGCCCCGTTTCCCATTTGGCCTATCTTTATCGGGTGGAGCCACCTGTGGTTTCGCTTCCGGATATTGATTGAGGATTTTCCTCAGCGTGGCAACCGTGGTCACATCTTCACCTGCGATGTTTTTCTTCTCTAGGGGATCTTTTTGATAGTCGTAAAGTTCAAGAACCGCCGTGTCGGGAGCCGCCCCGGGAGCCTTCCATTCCACCAAGCGGTAGCGGTCGGTCCGGATCGAGCGGCCGAGCAGAGGATGTCGCGGATACACATGGAAGGCGTGATCCTTGGAGGTGGACTGTGGATCGCGCAGGGCTTTGACGAGGCTCAGGCCATCGGGCTTGATCGGCAAAGGCACGCCGGCAAGCTCGCAAAGAGTGGGATAAAGATCGACGGTCTGCGCAAAGGCTTCGGTGCGCTGGCCGGGCTTCATGCCGGGTGCCGATATCAGAAACGGGATGCGCGCGGCCTGTTCGAAGTTCGTGTGCTTGCACCAGATACCGTGGTCGCCCAAATGATATCCGTGGTCGCTCCAGAGAACGATGATTGTATTTTTAGCGAGACCGAGATCATCGAGCGCGTTGATCACCTTTCCAATCTGCGCATCGGTGTAGCTGGTGGCCGCGTAGTAGCCGTGGATGAGTTCGCGTTGGAGGTCATCGGGCAAAGCACCATCGCCCGGGATGCCGAAGTATGTGCGTAGTTCCCAGCCAGGTTGCGTCGCGAAAGAGGGCGCGCTTTCGGGCGCCTTGCGGAATTCTGCGAGTTGGATTTCGGAGCGCTGGTAAAGATCCCAGAATTTTTTCGGTGCGACAAAGGGAAGATGAGGCCTAATAAAGCCGACACCCAAAAAGAAGGGCTTGTCCGGGGTGGTCTGGAATTTCTTGAGGCGCTTGATGGCTTCAACGGCGATCTTGCCATCAGCGTATGTGTCATCGGGAACATCGGCATTTTCGGTGGCTGGGCCATTTTTCCCGTTCTTGCGCTCAGGAAGTTTATTCTCCGGCAGAGCATAATCGCCGGTCTTGGGCCCCCAATGGGGAGTCGACCAAGACGCGGGATCGTCGCCGTTGCCATGACCTTCGTGATAGATCTTTCCGAGGGCAGAGGCCGTGTATCCCGCTCGCATGAAAGCTTGAGACAAGGTCACGGCGTTTGGAACAGCCGCCCGGAAGTTGGTTTCCAAATTGTAAACCCCAATCGTGTCCGGGCGCAGACCCGTCATCAGGGCATTGCGGGAGGGCGCGCATATCGCCTGATTGCAGTAGGCGCGTTCAAAAAGCGTCGAGCGGGCGGCGAGTTTATCAATGTGAGGTGACTGCACCTGGCTGTCTCCGTAGCATCCAAGAAGGGGCTTAAGGTCATCCACGCAAATCAGAAGCACATTCGGCTTCCCGGCCCCGAATGCACAGGCCGCAAGTGAAAGAAGCATCAGTAGAGAAAACCGCAGGGCTTTGTTCATTCGCGTGTGATGATGAAAAAGGTCCCGCATATCAACATATTTTGTGGAGGAAGAAATCCTGTGAC
>CAIWSO010000127.1 GCA_903915315.1 uncultured Spartobacteria bacterium
CACCTCTCATGTTTGAGGCAGCTATCCAGCCCTGCTAAATCCCATTCGTCTGGGCCCGACCTAATCAAACAAGCGACAAGCCGCAAGCCGCAGCTGCCCTCGGCTCATTACACTGATCCGCGCACTTCTACATCAGCGATTTCATAGCGAAAGTTTTTAACTAAATCTCTCAATTCCCTGGACATGTCCTCCAGTTCAACCGCTGCCCGCTGACTTTCCGCAGCCCCTTGCGACGTGGATGAAGCAGCTTCAGCGACTCCTTCGATGTTTCTGGCGATTTCTCCACTTCCGGCGGCGGCTTCAGTGACATTTCGGCTGATGTCGTTTGTGGTTGCCGTCTGCTCCTCCACTGAAGTCGCGATCACATTGGATATTTTATCGATATTTATGATAACCTCACTGATCTTTGAAATCGCGGCCACTGCTTCGGCGGTACTGCCTTGAATCGCTTCCACCTTGTGTGAAATCTCACTTGCAGCCGTGGCGGTAGCTTTTGCCAGGGTTTTGACTTCGTTTGCAACGACCGCAAACCCCTTTCCTGATTCACCAGCACGCGCGGCCTCGATGGTAGCATTCAATGCTAACAAGTTTGTTTGCTGCGCAATCGAAGTTATCAAACTAATCACGTTTCCAATCTCGGCACTGGATTCGCCAAGGGTTGAAATTGTGAGTTGCGTTGCGTTTGCAATATCGACTGCATTGTTCGCTACTCGAGCGGACTCAATTGCGTTTTTAGCTATCTCGTTAACTGATGCAGACATCTCCTCGGATGCCGCCGCAACTGTTTGTAAATTTCTTGAGACCTGCTCAGCTGCAGCAGAAACCGAGTTTGACTGCGCAGCAGTTTCGCAAGCTGTGGCACTCATCTCAGTACTTAGGGAAGACATCTGCTGAGAGGAGGCTGCGAGGCGAGTAATAATCCTCGAAAAAGCCGCGATGCTTTTCCGGAAGGATGCAAGTAATTGACTCAGTCCATCGCCTACCTGTCCGATGGCATCAGTACCAGACACCGAGACATCCTGAGTAAGGTCACCCTCCGCAGCCAAGTTTACCGAAGAAAGTATGGCGCGAACTTTCTCCTGCAATTCAATAGCTTCCTCCTTATCGCGGAGGGCTTTTTTCTGGTTCTCAGCGACTTTTTCCCAATCAACGACATCCTGCAGCAGTACACTCCGAATCGAACCCACCATCCGGTTAACAGAAGACGCCATCTGGCCAATCTCATCGTCGACGTCATGCAAAAGTTCCTGTCTGAAGTCACCACCTGCCACCCCATCGAGAACGGCAGCTGTTCTCTTCATTGTATTGATGATCCCATTGGAAACAGAACGCGAGAGCCACACAACACCCACCACGAGAAAAATTAAAAGCCCCGGCATCACCATGTTTGCTTTTCCAACCACACGGCTTGCATCGCCCTCCCGAGCAGTAGTAAAGGCATTCGCTTTGTCTACAAGATTGAGAATCGCTGAAAGGTGGCGCTCGTAAAGGGGCCGGAGCTCATTGTTGAGCAAAGCCGACGGCTTCGCAGTATCACCCAACTGGAGGGTTGGAAGAAACTTAGTATCGCGCACGGCAAAAAACTCACGAGCCGGCGGTGCAGCCTCCTCAAGCAACAAAGTCAGCATCTCCGGATCTGGCATGTTCTTCTCCCAAAAAGCCAAACGTGTCTCAAAATCACTTTTCAACTGCTCCCCCTTCGCAATAATTCGGTCGCGATGCTCTGGCTTCTCTACATCTAGGATTTCCATGGCCAAGGCATACGCCTCCAAAATGTACTCAGGCGGGGGAAGCACATCTGCCTGAAGATCCTTCCCTAGTGCGATCACCTTGTAGCGTGGACCGTTTACCTTAACGTCCTGAAGAGTGAGCAAGCAGTAGGATCCGAAAGCAACGAAACCACAAATAAAGCAGGCGATAAGCAGGTTAAACTTCCCGCGGAGTGACAATCTGATCATAGAGGGGGCGGGTTCCGCCTTCACGTATCGTGTCTGTCAATCGCATATTTTTTGGCGCGCATTGCTTTGATAACTAATACAGTCTGAGAGGTGATCCGATAAGGCGCGAGATTGATGCAAAAACAGGGCGACAGGTACGGCTCATCATTCACATTACCAGTGCTTTGGCCCGATAAATCCCCCTTGATAGCTTTACTTGTACCGCTGCTTAAGTTGCACCGCCGGAAATCCTCAAAGGTGAAAGACGAGAATTTTGACAATTGTTTAGAAGGCGGCAGAAGTTTGCTTGGCCGAATTTAGCGCAGCCCGTCGCAATACCGAATATCAAGCGCGCGAGTTGCGAAAATGGAGGCGAAAAGCGAATTCTATCAATTCCTTACAGAGACCCCACCATTGGATTTCCCAAAAACCCCGAAACAAAAAAGCCATTTGGCTGAAATTTTTAGGCAAATGGTGAGGTCTTTCGGAAATACGCTGCAGAGGATTATGCCGGAAGACGCCCCCACCAGACACTCAGAGTTCCTCCGTTATTACGCGGAAAGTGAAGGTTCACTGCGCACATTCATCCGCACTATGCTCCAGAGTCGGGAGGACATTTCCGAAGTCCTCCAAGAAACGACTCTCTTCTTGTGGGACAGGTTCAGTGAATTTGACCAGTCCAAGGATTTTAAAAACTGGGCCTTCGGTGTGGCCCGCATGAAGGCACTCGCATTGCTACGAGACCGACGCCGCGATCGCCACATCTTCGATGACGACCTCGTAGAACGCCTCGCCGACGAGGCAATCGGCATGGAATCGCGGCATCTTTCCCATCGCGAGGCCCTCTCACATTGCCTCGAGAAACTCCCAGCACACCAACGCGAAATGGTGCTCGCAGCCTATACAAAAGGGACCCGCATGGACGATCTTGCAAAACAACGTCTGCAAACTCCGATGTCACTTTATAAATTACTTCAGCGCATCCGGTTCCTTTTGCTTGCATGCGTCCGCCAACAATTCAGGGAGGTCGAAGCTTCATCATGAAAACCGACTGGGATGACTTAATCCAAGGTTATCAGGCGGGCATCCTCGACGAGAAGGAAACCAAATTTCTCCAGGAGCGTCTCAAGACGGATTCGCAGATCCGAATGCTTTTTCTTGATTACGCCAACCTCGACGCCGCGATGGAAGTGGAGGCCTGCACCCGTGAGGCAACACGCACTCTTCTGCTGGCTCCCAGCGAATTCAATCCGCCCGCCCGAACCCGCTGGTACAACTGGGGACCGGCGATTGCAGCTGCAATCGGTGTCACGGCTGGACTTCTTGGTGCCTCCGTCGCATGGGCGTCCGCATTGCCATGGTTAGCGGAGGCTCGAGGCTCCATCACCACTGTCTTTACGGAGAATTTTGAATCCAAAAGAGAGCAAACAAGCCCAGGTCTCCCGACTGAAACCACGCGCTGGTATGGAGACGAAGCTTCGACCGTTTCAGAACACGATGGCTTAAAGCCTAGAAGCGGTTCCCGGATGCTCCAGTTTCTTAGCGCGACCTACTCTGGCGAACAGGCGCAACGCAGCCAATGGGGAGACGTGTATCGAATCGTCGACTTACGCGGGTTAGTAGGACCCAAACGCACCAGCGCACGCATTTCCGCAAGTTTTGCACAGTCTCCGGTTCCGGATAACACCCGATTCTCGGGCAGCGTGGAAGGCTTTGCGCTCGATGTCGATATAGAGGCTCTGCCGACTCACCCCAGCCTGAATTGGGTGCGCCAACACAACAGCGCCTCCGGTTCCCGGATGATGCCCCTTATCGCCAACCGCAGTTGGCAGGATCTAGGGGTTGAGATCCCGGTGACACCAAAGACCCAGTTTCTCGTGCTGCATCTCGCAATCACTCAAAGGGAGCCAAACCTGGAAACAGGCACCGCCACGTTCTCCCATCAATTTATGGACGACGTCTCCGTCGATCTCCTCACACCCCGTTAGCACCCTCGCTTTAACATGAAGACTTCTCCCACGAATGATTCCCGAAATAGATCGGCCCATTCCATTTCACGCCGAGCCTTCCTGCAGAGCGGCACCGCAATCCTTGGACTCCCATTTTTAGAAGCTTTCGCCCCGCGTTCGGCACGCGCCCAGCAGCCCCCCCCTAAACGGATGGTTTGTATCATGACAAATACCGGGCTGCTGCCGGAGAACTTCTGGCCGAAGGAGACTGGCCGGAGCTACACGCCGTCGCGCTACCTCACTCATCTGGAGGCAGTGCGCGGACGTTACTCAGTAATAAACGGCCTCTCCCATCCCGACAATTCAGGCGGCCATGTGGTCGAGAAGAGCTTCTTAACCGGCGCGCGCTTTCCATCATCCGCGGTTTTCAAAAACAGCATCTCGATCGATCAGCTCGCGGCCGAGTCGCTCGGGCATCAGAC
>CAIWSO010000128.1 GCA_903915315.1 uncultured Spartobacteria bacterium
CAGTTCTATGGCGGCAACTTTCTTGACGGCACCATCGTCGGCAAAAACGGCGTGAAATACGGCCACCGCACCGCCCTGTGCCTAGAGACCGAAGGCTTCCCAGATTCCCCAAATCAACCCTCCTTCCCCTCGCCCGTTCTCCGCCCCGGTTCCACTTATCATCACGTGATGATTCATAAGTTTTCGGCCGAGTAAGGCAGGAGAGAGTTTTAAGTAGCTTGATCAGATCTCACTCGGAGGCGAGGAGCGGAGCTCAGGGCAGGATAAAGCTCGTCAAACGGCGGCAGCGAGCTGCTCTACGGCCTGTGATAAAGAAATTTTTTTAAGTTTCGCAATAGCTTCAATCTTTTTGCGCGTGGCTGGAGATATGGAGAGCTGCAGCCGCACGTGGCCAGAGCGCCTCCGCCCGGCTCCCTTCCGAGCCCCTCCCCGCATGGGCACCAACTGGATTTTTTCGCCCTTCTGCAATTGGTCATAACTTGGTCCAGAAAATTCCAATTCTTTCCATTTTTGGGAAACCATGGATCGATTCAGGACTTCATAGCCAGATTCCGGCAACTCCGCGCCATCTTTTGGTTCATCCGTGTAGTTGATTTTCTTTTTCATAAATCTGCTTTTGCTTGCGCCAGTAGCCAGCTCCTATCACGCGCACCCATCCACGCCTGAGAGTGAAGCGAACTGTTAAAATTCCATGTCCATCAAATCCCACCAATTGCCAGCGGGTTTCTTGTGCGGTCATGCCAGGGTAGCGGATAAAAATCCTTCGCGGATCACCAAAGGCATCGGGAACACTCGAAAAATCAACCCCATGCTTTAGGAGATTCCCCGATTCCTTTGAACCATCCCATTCAAACTTCACGAACTCAAAATATGTCCCACTTTTTGATTGTCAACACAAGAAATCATTTTCTTGCCAAAGCATTCTCCAGATGGGTATGTGCGCTAGGCTCAGTACCAATTCCGTTTCTTATGTGCTTTTATACAAGTTTTTATGGTTTGTTTTTTGACAAGATTTATCGGATTTTCAGGATTCACAGAATGCGCTCGGACGCATCCGTTGCACGAATGTGGCTTTCAGAAAAGAAAACCACCACAAGAGCGGGCATGCGTCCGTTTTGTTTTTTTGACCGCCCATCATAGCAAGTCGAGATCTGACTCCCTCGCTTACAATAAATCGCTCATAAAGAGGGTGGCCGCGCTTTCCGAACCTTAGGCACTACAAGCCGCAGGCGCCTTTTTTTCGTGACTTAGCGAATTTTCTCATGCTCTCCCTGATTCGGATAAATCGGAATCCGGCAGGGTTGACTAGGATCTCCATGCGCCATACGTTTCGAGAAGTGAAAAAAAAACGGCAGAGCATGGAAAGACTTCTGAGAAAAGTCCCCGGCCTCAGCGAACACGAAAGGTTCCTGTTCGCGCGAAGTCTCTCCGCCACACCCGACGAAAGGTGGGAGATGCACCAAGCCCATCTGCGCTCGCTCGGCTTGTTGACGCGCTCGCAGCGGAAGGCATTCGGTTTCAATTCGCCGGGATGACGGCTGCCATCCTGCAAGGAGTTCCCGCCACCACATTGGATACTGATATCTGGCTGGAACTACCGGAGCGCCGTTACGTCCAAGCCCTCGATATCGCGAAAAAGCTCGGCGCTGAGATTCTTGCCCGCACTGTTGTGGCCCTCAATGATGATACTTTGGTCAATTTTCTCTATCGCATTGATGGCCTCAAACCCTTCGTCGATGAGTATGAACGCGCCGAAGTGCTAGATTGGTTTGGGCGCAAAATTCGCGTTCTTCCTCTCCAAAGTATCATCGCCAGCAAGAAATACATCCGCCGCCCCAAAGATCTCGCTCATCTACCACTTCTCAAACAAACGCTGAAATTGTTAAAGAAGCCTACGGACTAGAGCCTCATCGTTGCTTGATTTAGGCTTATACCCTTGTCTCTTTGAAATTAGACTTTAAAACCGCAAGTGAAGGGGGCATGGCCGTCTAGGCCGTGTGGACACTGGTCTACTTGCTTGCCACCCATTCCCATTGGAACCAAGGAGCATGCCAAAGCACACAGGCGGTGCCTCCGGCTCGTAGAGACGCGCTGTGCCCCTCTCCTAAAATCCAAAAGCATGCTGCTTTTGGTATGAGGTAATCGTTATGACAACGGCATGAAGATACGATTATCCATAGACGTTAAACAAGTTGACCGATTGAAGTTCTCCTCTTCACCCTCACAACGGCACCACGAGAGGTATCGGCGAAACAACGCATCTTACTATTCGCCGTCCAACTCGGCATCCCTCATCTCTGCGACCTCTCGATCACTAAACCGCCGATCTCGCCAAATTGCCTTTCGCTGAGCAGCAAAATCAACCTGGACAGGTTTGGAGTTCTTATCTTGAGGTAAAGGAGAAAGAATGGCGTAGGGATTTCCTCTCCTAAGAATTTTCACGGATTCGCCATTCTTAAGCCACGCAGAAACACGGCGAAAATGATTGCGCAGATCAGCGACATTAACCGTATTCATGATAGATAAAAATATCACGAGTGAATCGCTCTTCGATCTTTTTTAAATCGGCTTTCTCCATGCACAAAAAAACCTGCCTCGCGAAACCTACGGATTTATCGTCCCTTTATCCCGACGTCTCGCGATGAATCAGGCGAAAGGAAGGGCCTCCAAATCCCTCACCGATTTCGACTCGCC
>CAIWSO010000129.1 GCA_903915315.1 uncultured Spartobacteria bacterium
CCGGAGCGTACCGGAAAACACAGGCCAGCGGGCGCTGGCTAGGTAGCCTACCGCAAGTAGCCCAAAACGTGAAATGAAGTTACATCAACTAAACTGCTATCAGCGCTTATATTTTGCTGGAGGAATGCGGGCTACTCAGCGGCGTCAGTTTTTTCTACTTCACCGTAATATTTGACGCCCATTTCGATTTTTTCGCGTCCGTTGGCGAGTCGCCATTTATTGGAATCGCGGAGGGAGTAAATGCAGCCGCAGTATTCCTGTTGGTAGAACTGTTCGCGTTTTGAAATTTCGAGCATGCGTTGGGCGCCGCCGCCTTTGCGCCAGTTGAACTCCCAGTAGGAAAGATCGGGGTATTTTGCAGCGGCACGAACTCCGCAGCCGTTGATCTGGTCCATGTCCTTCCAGCGAGAAATGCCTAAGCAACTCGTGATAACGGGAAATCCATTTTCATGGGCATAGAGGGCGGTACGGTCGAAGCGCATGTCGAAGCACATCGTGCAGCGGGCGCCTTTCTCGGGTTCCCACTCCAAGCCTTTGGCTCGCGCGAACCAGTTGTCCGTATCGTAATCCGCGTCCACAAAGGGGACACCTTCTTTTTCGGCGAAACGGATATTCTCGGCCTTGCGGAGTTCGTATTCTTCGCGCGGATGGATATTCGGATTGTAGAAATAAATCGTGTAGTCGATCCCAGAAGCCGCCATCGCCTCCATCACCTCGCCTGAACAGGGGGCGCAGCACGAGTGGAGGAGAACTTTTTTGTTCCCGCCTGGCGGCTCGAGGACTGGGCGAACGCTCGGTTGTGGTGTTGGTTTTTGATTTTTCAAATCAACGAAGGGCTGCTTTGATGGATGGGACGGATCTTTCCGATGGATCTTAGGCCTTCGCCTTGCCTTGGCTCGCTACGGCATTCATGGCTGCTGCGATCGCTTCTTGGTCGCCGAGGTAGTAGCTTTTGAGCGGCTTGAGGTTTTCATCCAACTCGTAAACGAGGGGAATGCCGGTAGGGATGTTGAGCTTGAGGACTTGCTCTTCGGTGAGGTTGTCGAGGTATTTTACCAGAGCGCGAAGGCTATTCCCGTGGGCCGCAATGATGACACGTTTGCCGGATTTAACCGTGGGTGCGATTTTTTCGTGCCAAAGTGGAAGAAAGCGATCGACAGTATCCTTGAGGCACTCGGTGAGGGGAAGTTGGGACTCGGGAATGCCGGCGTAGCGGGGATCGTGTCCGGGCCAACGCTCGTCGGATTTCTCAAGCGGGGGTGGGGGGATGTCGTAACTGCGGCGCCAGACGAGGACCTGTTCGTCGCCAAACTTGGCCGCTGTTTCGGATTTATTGAGGCCTTGGAGAGCTCCATAATGACGCTCGTTGAGGCGCCAGTCTTTTTCCATCGGGATCCAGAGTTGGTCGAGTTCCGTGAGAACGCCCCAGAGCGTGTTGAGAGCGCGTTTGAGAACGGAAACGTAGGCGATATCGAAGCTGAATCCTTCTTTTTTGAGGAGTTCGCCGGCGGCCTTGGCTTCGGAGCAACCTTTGTCGCTGAGTTCGACGTCGTGCCAACCAGTGAAGCGGTTTTCTTTATTCCAGGTGCTTTCGCCGTGGCGGATGAGGACAAGTTTATACATTCGGTAAAATATTATTAGGCTTCGTTTCTAGCAGTGGGGTTCTGGGATTGGCAATTTTATAAGCTTTCCTCCACTGTGTGGCTCTATCAGATTGAGGTTTGTTTTTATGCGCCTTTTACTTGGTAAACTGAATGCTCTGTTCTGGAGCGATAATTCGAACCTTTATGCGAGGCGTCTTTGGCTTTTATTTTTCGCGATCGTTGCCTTGCTGGCTTTCTTTCAGCCGGCTCAGCGGAATATCACGCATCACTACAGCCGCGCGGCCTACAATTGGTGGAATTCGGAAAATATGTATTCCCTAAGCGGAAGTGGTTTTTTGTATTTCCCCCAATCTGCCTTGCTTTACACGCCCTTTGCTTGGCAGGAATTTCCCGAAAACATTACAGTTTTTAAGAAGCAGCCACTCAGTGAAACATTGCTTCCGACATTACCTCTTCGTTTGGCGGAGGTTCTCTATCGGGCTTTTTCTTTGGGTCTTTTGTGTTGGGCGATTTGGCGGATGTGTGAGCTTTTTAAAATCGAATCACGCTACTCCAGTTTGTTTTCATTGGTGACTGTGCTCAGCATCCCAGCCTCGCTCACGGCTGGTCGAAATGGGCAATTCAACTTGTTGCTTGCCGCGACGATGATTTTGGCAACGGTGGCCGTGTCGCAAAAGCGCTGGGGTAGTGCCGCGACATGGTTGGTATTGGGAGTCTTGGTGAAGCCACTCGGGCTTGTGCCGCTTCTTTTGTTCGGGGTGCTCTATCCTGCCCTTTGGTGGCGCTTGGCGGTGGGTATGTTGTGCTTCATGGGGATGTCTTTCATTCACTACGATCCGAAGTATGTCCTATCCCAGTGGCAAATGTGCATTGAGCAGATGCGTACCGCCAGTACGCCTACAGACAATAGTTTCGATGATATCGCAGGCATGTTCCGGACTTTTGGCATCAATGGTTCAGATCAAACCTGGTTTGCCGTTCGAGCTTTATTTGCCTTCCTCACTCTGGGAATCGCTTGGCGGCTTAAAAAAATCTACTCCTCCGAAGTCGGGCCTCTTTTAATTGCGGGACTTTCGGCGGCTTATTTGATGGCGTTCAACCCTCGAACGGAGACCGTTTCTTATGTGATCATAGCGCCTTTTGTGGCGATGTGTGCGGGATTGCTGATTCGACAGCAGAAATCACTGACCGTTCTCACTGCGTTGCTTGTTTTCCTTTGCATCGGTTTTGGTGCGGATTGCTATGGTGACATCTACAAACTGACCCGAATTTGGTTCAAACCCCTATTGGCTCTCTTGTTTTTTGGGCTTCTTATGGTTTGGGGTGCTCGCAAATACGCTCCTATTGACCACAGGAATGTGCAGGCGCTTTAGACGTGTTTGATTCTTGCATGCATTTTGGGAGCGGAGTAAGGCTGGAATAGTTCCTTGTAGGCCCGATGAGCTTCAGAGTTGTCACCTTTAATATTCAGAACGGGGAGTCTTTTGACGACACCACTTCCGCTCCTCCATCCATTGATCTCGATCGGACCTGCGCGTTCATTAATAGTTTGGCCCCCGATATCTTTTGTCTGCAGGAGGTCGAGCGGGGATGGGATGGCGGCAGGCAGGTCGAACCACCCCCGAATTATATCCGACTGAAAGAGGCTTTTCCGAATTACGATTCGGTTTTTTCCTATCCCATTCCGAATGATAAAGAGATCCCTTTCGGGCTCGGGTTGGCCATTTTTTCAAAGACGTCCCTTCGTGATTTTGAAAAAGTCCATCTACCCGCAGCCAATCTGGAATTTGAATTTGAGGGGAAAACGCGCCAAGCCTCATCGCGCCTTCTGATCGAGGCTAGCACGACGATCGAGGGGCGAGATGTCCGGCTAATGAATACGCATCTTCAGGCTTTTTTTATGATCGGTGGCTCGAGTGACTCACATCCCGAGCAACGCAATATCATTGAGGAACGCCTTAAGCTGTATTCCGCTGGGGCCGCAATCTTGACGGGCGATATGAACTCAGCGCCAGGGGAGACGATCGTGCGGCAGTTTGAAGACTCAGGCTACCAGACAGCTCAAATCTCCGAGGTGACATGGCGACGACGTCCCTACATTACGGATCACATTTTTTATAATTCGAATCTGGAACTGAAATCTGGCCGAGTCGTTCAAACGAATGTCTCCGACCACCATGCCGTGGTAGCGGATTTCGATTTCCATTAACGCTCTTCCGGCTTTTTCGCAGCACCCCCGCCGAAGACTGGAATACGAGGGATGATTTTGGGACTCCATTTAGGGTCTGCCATGGTGCCATTGGAGTAGTACTCAAAGAGTTTGCTCACCGGAAAAAAGACCAAGCCTGGAATTCCCTGAGCGTTGATTCGCATGCTCATGTCCAATCCCCCAGTCAGGAGCTGGATACTGCCATCACCATACATGCTGAATCCGCGGCCTTGGATCTCGATATTTTTCGTGCTGACTTTTTCGTTGCCGACAGTGAAATCCGCTGTGGCTATTCGAGCGTTGTTGTAGACAACGCCTGGAATCACTGTTCCAAGGATGTAGGAGAAGGGCCCTAGGAGCGGTATCGCAAAAACGTTTCCATCTTCGATTTTGAGGCTGCCCTTGCCGATCATTTGGGACTCTTCCTTCATTCGTGCATTAAATTGGAACTGTCCGCTAATGACGCCCTTGGAATCATCGTATCCAAAGTATAGGTCGGTGAGTTTCGAGAAATTGAGCCGAGAGAGAGTGATGTTCGCGTTGAAAACGGGATCCTTGGGATTGATCGAGACGTTAGCTAGGACGGCTACGTTTCCGCCCATTAGGTCGCCTCGCTTGACGTCGGCAACGACACGATTGTTAAGGATGTCGACTTTGGCCTTCGTGTGCCCGAAGGAGAGCGTTTTTTTGAGGAGATCGTAATCCAAGCCAGTGGGAGCATCGACCTGAATGCCGAGGTTGTTTTTTGTGGGATCGTTCATGTGGACTTTCCCTTGAACAGCGAGGCTGGGAGGAGTGTGAAAACGATAGGGAGTGATGGTTCTGGCGATTCTGGGATCGATCCAAGTCATGACGTCGACTGGAACGAGAGTGGAACGGATTTTGTCGAGTCGAACCTCCTGTTTTCCGACATCATAGGCGACGCTGCCGGTGGCGCGCCCGTCTCCAGAGGCAACAAGAATGTTTGTGAATGTGGCGCACGCATTGGCGATTTCAAAATCCGACTCCACGCTATCCATCCAAGCGCCGCGCATGGCGGTGCGACCGAGTTTAAGGTGACCCTTCCCTAGCATATGTGCGAAATCAAGATTCGTGGATCGGAGGGAAACAGTGATGTCTGGAGTCTCAGTGAATTCAGTGCTGGCCAGAACATCGCGTGCCTTCGGGCCCACCAAACCAATGAGGTCTGTAGGCGGGATTGTATTGTGGAGATCGAGGCGGAGATCATCCTTGGCTATCCATAAATTTCCTTCGAGTGAGCCGCGCTGTGTCCTCACAAGAATGTCGCGGGCATAAAAAATCCCATCTTTCCATGCAAAGCTGCATCCGACATCAGTGAAGCCCACATGATCAAAAAGCACCATCGGAGCCGCAAAGCTTCCGGTGACGTGAAACTGAGGTTTCTGAGATTCGAATTGGATCTCCATTTCGGCGTCGAGGCGGGGAGGTTCTGTGAATTCGAGTTTTTGAATTGCGGGGCTGGACGGCATGAATCCGTGCAGAAAGGTGGTCGGATTGAGCGTGGATATCAGAGATGCCACCGCCTTGGACTTTTGAAGATCCCATTCGCCAGAGGCTTGTAGGGACCCCTGTTTGTCTTTCAATTGAATGATAGGTAAACGGAGGGTTCCACTCGTGAACGAACCCTTGATTTCAATTCCCTCAAGGTTGCCTTTTTTGTGAAGGATGCGCGAGGAGGAGAGACGGAATTCGGGCAGGTGAAGGGATTCTGGATGGAGTGCATCGACTTCAAACTCGGCCATAAGGGTGGGTGGGCCATTTGGAAATGTCAGTTCTCCCAAAGCGCGGGTGATGGTATTCAATGCGGCGAGGGGATCTTGTTTGTCAGGGCTTCCTTGGGAAGGGGCCAAGCTGAAAGCAAGGTGGTTGAGAATTTCCCCGCTGACCTTGATCTGAATGCCTGCAATCACACCCTCAAGCAGGCTCAAGCGAAGACGGTCGCCGAGTATCACGATCTCGCCATGGATGTCCTGGATTTTCAAGCGGGCGGTCGGGTCGGAATCCGAGAGCGGAATCGAGGCGCTGGCGTTGAACAGACTCACACGATCGATGATCAGGGCTCGATGCATGAGTTGGCTCAAGTTGATCGAGATGGCGAGATTGTCCAGCGAACCAAGTGTGCGATTGGGCGATTGCGTCTCACGCACCACCACATTTCTTGCCAGCAATCCATTGAAGGGGTCCAAGGCCAGCTTACCTATTTGCACTTCGATTTGGGGCCCGCTCAGTGCTGCTCCAAGGGCTTCCTTTGCGCCGAAACCGATCCCCTGCACCCTCAAGTAGTAGGCGGCAGCGGGAACACCTACAAAAATCACAACCAACAAAAGTCGGATGAAATTTTTAAAAAAATAATAAATAACAGGATGAACTCGCATCGATCACATAAGATGAAGCGGATCGATGTCCACGGCCACAAAAACGTCCTCGGGCATGGTCAGGGTCTGCAATGTTTCTTTCGCAAGTCGGGATAAAAGCATGGAGGAATTTCCCCGCATCGAGACTTGGAAGCGATGGTAGGTCTTGGCTTTTTCAAGGGGTGCGGGAACTCCTTCGCCGATGGTCATGCCCTCAAGGGCAGCGGCCTTCAGTTTGCGTGAGAGCGTCTGAGCGGAAAATTCCACCCGCTCGCGCACAGTTCCACGCAGAGTGATCATCGCCATTTTTCCAAACGGGGGGTATCCGAACTTTTCTCGAAATTCCATTTCCTGCTCCATGAATCCTTGAAAGTCATGATGCCGTGCAAACTGAATCGAAGGGCTGAATGGGGTGAATGTCTGCACAAAAACCTCGCCCTCCATCTCCCCCCGTCCAGCTCGTCCGGCGACCTGGGTGAGCAACTGGAATGTCCGTTCCCCAGCACGGAAATCGGGTACATGCAGGCCAAGGTCGGCATTGATGATTCCCACTAGCGTGACATTCGGAAAATGGAGGCCCTTGGCGATCATCTGGGTACCGAGCAGGATATCGATTTTCCCCTCCTTGAAAGCTCCAAGGGTCTCGCGGTAGGCATCCTTACGGGTCATGGAGTCAGCATCCATGCGGGCGATCCGTGCTTTTGGGAAAATCTTTTTGAGCACTTCCTCGACTTTCTGGGTTCCCATTCCGGCGAAACGGATTTTCGGATCGGAGCATTTCGGGCAAGACTTCGGAGCTTTCCTTGTGTGCCCGCAAATGTGGCAAATGAGACGCTCGGCAGCGCGATGGTAGGTGAGGGAAACGCTGCAGTCCGGGCATTGACAGACATGGCCACAGGCTTCGCAAATCATGGATGTGGAAAATCCGCGACGATTGAGAAAGAGAATCGATTGTTCCCCTTTTGCCATCCTGCCCTCGATAGCCTCGGAGAGCGGGCGAGCTAAAATGCCGCCCTCTGGCGTTGATCGGGATTGACGTCGCAAATCTACCACCCGGACGACCGGCATGCTTTTGTCGTCCACTCGCTGATTGAGGCGGACAAGCCGATATTTGCCTGTTTGGGCATTATGCCAACTTTCGAGGCAAGGAGTCGCGCTGCCAAGTATGACAGCGGCGCCTTCTCGCGATGCACGAAGAACAGCCATATCACGGGCATTGTAGCGCGGGGCTTCATCTTGCTTGTAAGAACCTTCGTGTTCCTCATCAACGATGATTACGCCGAGGTTTTCCAATGGGGCAAAAATCGAGCTTCTTGCCCCGATCACAATGCGAGCACTTCCATCGTGGATTTTATGCCACTCGTCATGGCGTTCTCCTTCGGAGAGGTGACTATGAAGAACGGCTATGTTGTCCTGCATATCTGCAAATCGCGACTTGAAGCGTTCCACTGTTTGCGGAGTCAGCGCGATCTCGGGAACGAGCACAAGAGCGGTTCGGCCATGATTGATAGCCTCGCGGATCGCACGAAGGTAGATCTCCGTTTTGCCCGAACCCGTGACTCCGAAAAGCAATATTGGCTGGCCGGGTTTTACCATCGCTTCGCGCACGGCCAACATGGCTTCGGCCTGTTCGGAATTGAGGACCAGCTCGGCATTTGCCACGAAGCGCTCGGAGTAGGGGTTGCGGGCCACAACGCCGGCCTCGATGACCACTAGGCCATTTTTTTCCAAACTACGGTAAACGCTATCACTCACTCCGGCCTGGTCAGCTGCTGTGGAGACGGGTAGGGGGCCGGCAGCCTTAATAAGCACACGAAGAGCATCCGCTTGACGAGGCGCTTTGCGAGAGAGTGCTTCGAGCTGTTCCTCAGTTATGGGTGCAATCAGACGGACCGAGTTTTGTTTTTTGACAGAAACGCGACCGTCGCGCACAGCCACAGGGAGGACACTACAAACGGCCGTTTCCAAGGGGCAGCAATAATAGTCAGCCATCCATCGAGCGAGTTCCAAGAGAGCTGGACGGATCATGGGTTTCTCATCCAAAAGCTGGCTGATATCTCGCACGGTATCATATTCACAGGACGAGAGGATCTCAATAACAGTGCCGGTGAGCAGTCGAGTGCGAACCGGTACTCGGACCCGAGATCCAACGCCAATCGAAGATGTCATCGATTCGGGAATTCGATAATCCAGCAATCGACCAGCAGCCTGATCGGGTAATACTCTCGCAAACATCCAGCGGAATATCGCCATCCGTGGGGTCCTTCGCAAGCCCGCTCATCCCTCTATTCCTGTTTGGGAATTTATTTTAAAAAATAGTTCTTGTCATAAGAGGAATCCCAGATACCTTCATTTTTGTTCTGGGGGGAACAACTGCCCGTTGTAGCATTCGCTGCGACGGGCAGTACTTTTTTAGGGGATCGAAGATTCTTAAAATTCCCGAAATGCTTGTATTGACATTACCCAGATGCCCGATACGATTTGCCTCCCGTTTATTTAAATCATTTTATGGCCTACACTGAAGTTATTCTTACCGCGAACATTCCGAACCTCGGCGCCGAAGCAGACATCGTTAAAGTCCGCCGTGGCTTTGCTCGCAATTTCTTGCTCCCACAGGGCAAGGCTCTTGAAATCACCGCTGGCTCGACACGCCAAATCAATCACCTTAAGGCCAAGCGTGCCGAGCGTGAAGCTCGCGAGGTTACTGCCGCAGAAGAGCTTGCATCCAAAATCAATAAGCTTTCGCCTGTTTTCACACTTGAAGCAGGTGCGTCCGGCAAAGCATTCGGATCTGTGACAGCTAAAGACATTCATGATCGCCTTGTGCAAGATCTCAAATTGGATGATCTTCCTAAGCACGCCGTTGTTCTTGAGAAAGCCATCAAAGAAAGTGGTGCCCACACTGTGAGCGTCAAAGTCCACGGCGACGTCACCGCTACACTCAAAGTGCAAGTGAACGTGCATGTCCCAGCGAGCGCTGAAGCCCCTGCCTCCAATGAGGAGTCTGGCGAACGCAAGCCCCGCCGCAAAGTCACCAGCAAAGAATAATTTTCACTCGATATTGCGGGAAAGTTGTCTCACCTTGAGATGACTTTCCCGTTTTTCTTTTGAAAAATTCGCGTTATCTTTTTTTAGAGTCATCACTCCCCTCAGTTTAATCTTCATTATTTCTCCTAATTACATCCATGCCTTCACCAGCTGCTGAGTCGACCGCAGGCAACAATCCAACCGCAAACGGAGCTGGAGATGGAAAGGGGAAAAAGAAAAAGCCCGTCGATTACAATCAGCGTGCCAGCGCTTATCTCCCCGATGTCCATCGTGCGCTTCCTCAAAGCATCGATGCGGAGAAAGGTTTGCTTGGTTCGATTTTGCATTCCTCGACGGTTCTGGATGATTGTATTTCGCAGATGGAGGCGAAGCACTTCCACCTCCCTTCTCATCAAAAGATATTTGAAGTTCTGGTGGAGATGCGGAATACCGGTCGCCCGATTGACCTGATTGCGCTCACGCAAATTCTGGAAGATCGACGAATGCTAGACGAAGTTGGTGGCGCTGGGATTGTCACCGAGCTTTTTACTTTTGTGCCTACTGCGGCCAACGCGGACTACTACCGCGAGATCATTCGCGAAAAGTTTCTTCTTCGGCAAGTGATTGGCACTTGCACCGAATACGTGGCGAGATCCTATGAAGAACAGGGCGATGTCAAAATCCTGCTCGACGAAGTCGAAGCCCGAGTTCTCTCGATTGGTGAAGAGCGTTTCCGATCCACGATGCCCACGCTGAAAGAAATGGTCGATCAAGCGATTGATGGCATTGAAAAACTGGTCACCACACGCGGCAGTATTACTGGGCTTCCAACCGGGTTCGCCTCCCTTGATCGGATGACCAATGGTCTTCATGAGGGGGAAATGTTTGTTATTGCGGCCCGTCCCTCCATGGGCAAGACCGCATTTGCCATGAACATCGCGGAGCATGTGGCGATCGATGGAAACAAGCCTGTGGCTGTGTTCAGCCTGGAAATGAGTTCCCAACAACTCGTGCAGCGTTTGCTTTGCTCGCGCGCGCGGGTGAACGGTCAGAAAATTCGCGAGGGATTCTTCGGCAAGCATGAGATGACAAGCATCAGTGTCACCGCGGGTGTCCTCTCGAAAGCCAAAATCTTTGTCGATGACACTCCGGGTCTCAGTATTTTGGAATTGAGGGCGAAGGCTCGGCGTCTGCGAAATCGTGAGAAGATTGAGTTAATCGTGATTGATTATCTCCAGTTGCTCCGCTCGAACTCGAAAAGGGGACAAGACAACAGGCAGATTGAAATCCAAGAAATTTCGTACGGTATCAAGGCGCTTGCCAAGGAGTTGAAAATTCCGGTCATCGTTCTCGCTCAGCTCAACCGAAATCCGGAACAACGCACTGGTGATGGGAAGGGTCGTCCGCGACTTAGTGATCTCCGTGAGTCTGGGACAATCGAGCAAGATGCGGATGTGGTTGGATTGCTCGTCCGTGAAAAATATTACGCCGAGGATGATGAATCCAAAAAAGAGGCCGCAGGAAAAGCCACGCTGATCATCGCGAAACAGCGTAACGGCCCAACGGGCGATATTAATCTCACCTTTCTTGAGGAGTACACTCGATTTGAAGAACGCGCCGATGACCGGCGCGAAGATCAATAATTCGAGGTCGCAGTCGTTAAACGACCGGCGGAGCTCTTATACCATTGTCCCTTTGAAATTAGACTTTGTAGCACAAAAGAAAGGGGGCATGGCCGTCTCGGCCGTGTGGACACTGGTCTACTTGCTCGCACCCTGCCCAGCGGAACCAAAGAGCACGCCAACACGCACGGGCGAGACGCCCTGTGCCCCTCTGCTAAAATCCAAAAGCATGCTGCTTTTGGTATTACTCAAAGTCCACCGTCATATCGCGGAACTTATTGATGTCCGCTTGTTCGGCGAGTTTGGCTGTGATACCGCGGATTCGCTGGCTTAGGGTGGTGGCTAGACCGATCATGAGCATGATTCCAGCGGCGTTGTAATTATTCAGAAAATCTTCCAAGTCCTGGCGGGTGATAACCCAGTATTGCGATGGCTCTACCGCGACGACAGAGCA
>CAIWSO010000130.1 GCA_903915315.1 uncultured Spartobacteria bacterium
GAAGCAAAGTGCGATGGCGTTCAAGGGCGAGCATGTTGGAATATGTGGGAATATCTTTGTTTGTATCCGTTTTTTTCTTGCAAGGCAATTCAAAATGTTGAAGGATGCCATTTCCATGTCATCTACAAACCCAGCAGCAAATAGCAAATACAAGCACGTCACAGCGCATTGGGCCCCCACGGATCCCGTGGCTCCCAATTCGGTCGAAGAACTGATTCACCGTTCAAACTGCCTCGGCACCGATCAACGCATAACGAATACCGGTGGTGGTAATACGTCCTCAAAAATCAAAGACAAAGATCCTGTCACTGGTGAAGAACTCGAGGTTCTTTGGGTGAAGGGATCGGGCGGCGATCTTCGTACGTCCAAGAAGGAGAACTTCTCCTCTCTCTACCAGTCCAAGCTTCTCGGACTTCAAAAACTTTATGCCTCCCGCCCAGATAAGGGGATCAAATCGCAAGCCGAGGACGATATGGTCGCCATGTTCTCGCATTGCACCTTCAACCTCAACCCGCGTCCATCTTCCATCGACACGCCGCTGCACAGCTTCATCCCGCACGCGCACGTCGATCACACCCACCCCAATGCCGCCATCTCGGTTGCTGCTTGTGCGAATAGCATTGAGGTGACGAAAGCGATCTATGGTGACGAAGTCGTTCACATTCCTTGGATGCGCCCCGGTTTTGAACTCGGATTGGCGATGCAAGAAGCCTGCAAACAACACCCGAATGCCAAAGGATTCATCATGGGCCAGCACGGCCTCATCAACTGGGCAAATACTGGCCGCGAATGCTACGAACTCACGCTCGAGTTGATCGACAAGGCCGCCGCCTACATTGAGAAAAAGCAAGAAGAGCGGGGCGGCGAATCGGCCATCTTTGGTGGTTCGGTGCAATCCTCCCTTCCAGAAGAAAAGCGCAAGCAGGTCTTCGCTGCCCTTCTGCCATGGCTACGCGGACAGGTGAGCAAAAAGAAGCGCTTCATTGCCACGATCCAAGACGATGCAAACATCCTCCGCTTTGTGAACTCGAAAGACGCTCCCCGTCTTGCCGAGCTTGGAACAAGTTGCCCGGACCATTTCCTTCGCACAAAAATCAAGCCACTCTATATCGGCAAGGCCCCATCTGCGGACGCCTCGGTTGAGGATATCGTTGCCAGCCTAAAGGCCCAGCTCACAGCAGGTCTCGAAAAATACCGCGCGGATTACGCCGCCTACTACAATGCTTGCAAGCGTCCGGCATCCCCAGCGATGCGCGATCCGAATCCTACGGTGATTCTGATCGCTGGTCTCGGTATGATCGCTTTCGGCAAAGACAAATCCGAATCCCGAGTGACGGCCGAGTTTTACAACTGCGCCGTTGAAGTGATGCGTGGTTCCGAAGCTATCGGTGGTTACATTTCGTTGCCGGCTCAAGAGGCATTCGACATCGAGTATTGGGCATTGGAGGAAGCGAAGCTTCAGCGTATGCCTGCCGATAAAGATTTGGCCGGTCGCGTGGCAATCGTGATCGGTGCCGGTAGCGGTATCGGCCGCGAAACCGCGCTCCGTCTGATTCCTGAAGGAGCCCACATCGTTTGCGTGGATCTCAATGCCGCTGCAGCCCAAAGCACAGCCGACGAAATCCTCAAAAAAACTGGTCTTGGCATCGGTGTTGCCGGAACCGGTATTTCCGCCTGTGGCCCAGCCATCGGCATCGGTGCGGATATCACCAAGCGCGACAGCATTCGCGCCATGTTGGACCAAGTGATTTTGGCTTATGGTGGATTTGATTCGATCATCGTCACAGCGGGCATCTTTGTTCCAAGCGACACGACAGGTCACATCCCAGACGACAAGTGGGCTCTCACCTTCGGTATCAACGTTACCGGCAGTTACCTCGTTGCGGATGAAGCCTCGAGCAACTTCCGTGATCAGGGATTGCGTGGCTCGATGGTTCTCACCACCAGCGCCAATGCCGCCGTGGCCAAGAAAGGCAGCATCGCTTACGATACCTCGAAGGCAGCAGCCAACCACCTCGTCCGCGAGTTGGCTATGGAATTGGCCCCTCTGGTTCGTGTCAACGGCGTCGCTCCGGCCACCGTCGTTCAAGGCAGCGCCATGTTCCCAAGGGATCGCGTCATTGGATCACTTGCAAAATACGGCATCGCCTACACCGATGATGAGCCTACGGACTCTCTTACCACGAAACTTGCGCAGTTCTACGCAGATCGCACGCTCACGCGTTCTCCGATCACGCCTGCGGACCAAGCTGAGGCTTATTGCCTCTTGGTTACTGAGAAGTTGTCCAAGACGACAGGTCAGATCATCACGGTTGATGGCGGCCTGCACGAAGCCTTCCTGAGATAAAATAAAACAAAATGGGCCTGTTCTCTCACGCCGAGGGGGCAGGCCCTTTTTTATGAAAAGAAGGTTCGCCGTGGAATGAGGTGCGGATTTTTTTATTTGCAGGACTTGGCCATTGCGCGCAACTGCAGGTCTAGTGGGCTTGAATCCAGAGGTTCAAATTTTTGCCTCATGATTTCCACCGTTCGCTGGGCGCGGGCTTTACTTCCTTTTTCGATCAGTGCGTTGATGAATGGAACCCCGACTTGGTTGACGAAATTGCCGCCTCCGGCTTTGCCAATCGTCTGGAGTTGCTTGTGAAATTCCAAGGCGCCTTTGTTGACGCCACCTGCTTCCAATGCAGCTTTCACTCGTGACGCAGCGGCCTCGCAACTCAGGTCAGTACGGGCGCTCAGGTTTTGTCTCAGGATGAGGTTTTCGGTTTTTGTGGCATCTAGGGAGTTTCCACTTTCGCGTTGGAGGGCGGCTAGCGCTTGTTGGTGGCGCACTTTGGAATCTGGATTGCGACTGAGTGCTTTGACTGCTTGCTCGTGAATGCGCAGGCGGTCGGTGACGGGGGAATTCACTCTGGCCAAAAAATCGCCCAACCGGCTCCATGGCACCGGATTTTCCGGGCAGATCCGAGTCGCATCCTGTAACGCCAATTGAGCCTCATTGAGATCGCCGGCGTGTTCAAAGATTTCCCCCATAGCCATGGCGCTCATGGAAGCAAGAAACTCGGGTTTTTCACGGAACCTTGCGGCGAGTTGCTGGATATCGTGGTCGCTGACGGGTTGCCATGTCTGCGGATCAAGGCCGGTTCCCGTTACGAGATTCTGGGAGGAATCACGTCCGCAATCCAGTTCCCATTTACTAGTGCTACTCATGTAGCCGAACCATGCATGTCCTCCGTTGGAACCCTGACCACTGAACATAATAGTGGGCAGGCCTAGAGACTTGCCGCAAAGAGCGGCGTGATAAGCTTGGTCAATGCAGATGCCACCACTTTTCTGAATA
>CAIWSO010000131.1 GCA_903915315.1 uncultured Spartobacteria bacterium
CATCAGGCGGCGATCCCGGTTGAACGCGCGGCGGAAGCATCGTGGCTACACGCGAGTGAAATTCCTCAGGCAATCCAATCCAAATATCCAAACCTAAAGGTTCACCAAAAAACCTCCGCCAGTAGGATCCAAGCGACTCTCCGACTGACAACCGGCGAACGATTTCATCCAAGATAAATCCGAACACCCTCGGCCCATAGGCCGGACCGGCATCGATAGCCCTCAGCGGAACTTGTGCTTCTACCGCCCGAATCACACTTTCGTGATCCAGCAAGGTAGCGGATTTGGAATTCAACGCACAAAGACCTGCTCGGTGAGAGAGCACATGGGCAAATGTGAGATGATCTTTTCCAGCGTTGGCGAACTCTGGCCACAAATCCCCCACCCTTGCGTCCATATCAATTCCCGCTTTCTCCATGGCATGAAGGACACAGGCGACAGCGAGTCCCTTCGTGGCGGACCAGATCAGCACCAACGTCTCTGGTCCCCATGGAGCATTGCGCGCGGCATCACAAAAGCCACCATGCAATGACTCCACCTCGCCGTTGGCATCGAAAACGCTGACCGAAGCACCGACCTCGCGGCCATTGGCAAAGTTTTTGGCGAAGGCTTCCCGCAGCGCGCTCAAAACGATTTTTTTATCGGGCCGAGATCCGGATCGAGCTTGGCGATCTCACGGAACTTGTCATCCATCGCGAAGCTGGTTTTCACATAATCGACAGCCGCCTCGAGATCACCGAGAACCGCGCTGTAGCAAGCCAGATTGTAAAAATACGTAGCCTCCTGCTCGAGGCAATTTGGTCCGCTGAGCAGGAGTTTACGAGCCTCGGCAGTATCCCCTTTTTCATGCAGGCAGAACGCCCCATGGATAAATCCAGCTGGAGCCTCGGGATAACTCACCCGCATCGAACGACAAACATCCAGAGCGGTTTCCCACTCCTGTGTTTTCATCAGTATGAAGAGCCGCATCTGCAAAGCCTCCTCGGATTCCCGCTCCTCAGTCGGCAGGGAATCCAGCTCAGCTAGTGCCTCGATGGGCATTTCCAGTTCGATGTAACCCTGCGCTGCAAGCAGGGATCTTTCATATGACATTTACCGAAAATAACGGCGACCGCAGGATTTTCAACAGTGTTATTTTTTCTGCTGTGTCCGAAGCGCGTCATCTGCTATCAGCAACAAGTCTTTAATAACGTGAACGTCTCCGATCTCCGCGAAATACTCCAATATGTCCCACTCTTCCGAGAGCGCATCTTCGTGATCGCCGTGGATGGCGAGGTGGCAGGTTCGGAAAATTTCTCCAATCTGCTACTCGATATTGCCGTGCTGCGCTCACTCAGCATCAAGGTCGTTCTGGTCCATGGTGCAAGCCACCAGATCATCTCCCATGCGGATGCACGAGGCATTAAGATCACTAACTCGGACGGCATCGGCGTCACCGACGAACCGACACTCCAAGTCAGTATTGATGCGGCTATTCGGCTCACAAATGAGATCATGGAGGGCCTGTCCTCGGTTGATCTCCGTGCTGCTTATATCAATGCGCTTATCGCTCATCCTTCCGGCATCCTTGGCGGCATCGACCAGCAATTCACCGGCAAGGTCGAACGGGTCGATGTGAAGGCCCTCAAGCTCCTCCTTGACGAAGGCATCATCCCCATCGTGCCCCCGCTAGGATTCGATGGAGAAGGACGCACCTACCGCGTGAACTCCGACAGCATTGCCTTGGAAGTCGCCGTGGAACTCAGTGCTGCAAAAATCCTGTATCTTGCTCCAGGCAGCGCGTTCTCGGAATCCGTTCCTCTGCCCCGCCAGATCTCGATTGCAGAAACCGAGGACCTTATTAAAAAGCGGAAAGCCGATTTCTCACCCAACCTCATTTCCAAGTTGGAGAATGGAGCCAAGGCTTGCCGGCAGGGCGTCGCCCGCACCCACATCCTTGATGGCGGTATGAACGAGGCCCTCTTAAGCGAAGTCTTCAGCCACGAAGGCATCGGCACGATGGTTTACTCCAACGAGTATCAGCAAATCCGGCGGATTTTTAAAAAGGACGTGCGCGCCGTCATCTCGCTCATCCGCCAGTCGGTCAAGAACGAGGAACTCGTTCGTCGCTCGCGCACCGAGATCCTTGAAAATTTGAACGACTATTGGCTACTCGAGATCGATCGCTCTCCCGTGGCCTGCGTGGCTTTGCACATGTATCCCGAGCAAGCGGCAGCCGAACTTGCCTGCCTCCATGTCAGGAAGTCCCATGAAAACCAAGGCTACGGACGCAAACTCATGGCCTTTGTGGAAAACATGGCTCGTGAAAAGGGCGTAAAAAATCTCTTCGCCCTCTCCACGCAAGCCTACAGCTATCTCCAGCAAAAAGGCGGGTATTCGGCAGCGGATCCCTCGCTTTTGCCGACCACTCGGCGTATTCGCTATGAGTCCAGCGGTCGCAACTCGGTCGTTCTTATCAAGGCTCTCCGTTCCTGATGAGCCAGGCAGCACTCTTCATTGATGGTTTTGTTATCTTAGTCTACTTTGTCGCCATCGTCGGCATTGGGCTCTATGCGGGTCGCGGCAATGCCACGCTGCAGGAATTTGCCTTGGGTGGACACAAAATCCCTTGGTGGGCCGTATTGGCTTCCATCATCGCTGCGGAGACCAGCGCGGCGACATTTCTGGGAACTCCCGCAGAAGGTTACAAGACTCTTGGCTTCGCCTATGCCCAACTGGCTATCGGCACGATTCTAGCCCGAGTGATCATCGCTTATCTCTTCATCGCGCCCTACTTTCACTTCAAGGTTCAGAGCATCTACGAATATCTGACCGTGCGTTTCGGATCTCGCACAAAAAACATGGCAAGCGGGATATTTCTCCTTGGTCGTGTGCTGGGGATCGGCGTTCGGCTTTACCTCGGCGGAGTCATTCTGGTTGTCATCTGGCGCTATCTTTTTCCTGAAGCACAAATCACGATCTGGACATATTTTTGGGGCATCGTTTTTGTCACTGTCGTCACCACGCTTTACACCGCTGTGGGTGGCATCAAAGCGGTTGTTTGGACCGACCTCATTCAAGCCTGTCTCATGTGCGGCGCAGTTATTTTTGCGATATTCGCCATCCTTCGAGGCATCCCTGGTGGGCTTACCAAAGTCGATTCCATGCTCAACGGAAATACCGTGGCGATGTTCCAAACGGGTTGGGATGCCACGCGACCCTTTGGTGATGCGATCCGCGCGATGCTGGAAAATCCCTACACCATTCTTGCCGCCATTCTAGGTTCAACATTCCTGACTATGGCTACGCATGGCACGGATCAGGACATGGTCCAACGCATGCTCACAGCTGAAAACATTTCGAAAAGCCGCTTCAGTCTCATCGTAAGCGGATTTGCCGACATCCCGATCGTCCTTGCCTTCCTTTCCGTCGGCATCCTTCTCTGGGTTCACTACCAGATTAATCCAGATCCCTCGTTGCCCACAGCCCACAATGAGATCTTTGCGCACTACATCGTGCACGAAATGCCCGTCGGGATCCGCGGGCTCATTATTGCTGGAGTATTCGCCACCATGATGGGGTCGACCTCAGCCGCCTTGAATGCCCTGGCCACATCGTTCATCCGAGACTTTTACCAACCCTACATCAACAAGACATCGACTGACACCCAGTCTGTTCGGGCCGCTCGCATTGCGACTGCCGTATTTGGTGGACTGATGATTGTTGTAGCGACGGCTTCCGCCTATGCCGTGCTTTCCACAAATATCACCATCATCCCCCTCGCTCTCGGTGTCCTTGGTTACGGATACGGGTCGATTCTCGGTGTCTTCCTGCTTGGGGTGCTCACAAAGTCGCGTGGAAATGATTTATTCAACGTCTTTGCGATGTTGGCTGGCGTGGGTGCCGTCCTCATCCTAGGAAAAGTGAAGATTCCCGCGATCAGTTTTGCCGCCCTGCTCCACTTTCAACTTCAACCCGCAGATTGGAACTTCGGGCTCATCATGCCAGATTGGTGGCCAGCTATTTCATGGCCGTACTTTGTTTTCATAGGTTGCGGGACAACGTTCCTGCTGGGGGTTCTTTTTTCTACCAAGCACCCGACAGAACCCGAATTAACCGCTGTCAAATCCTAGGAAATATTCGGTGTGGACCAAAGGATCCTCCCGTCATGTTGTGGGGACTGATCTGAGGCTGGAAATGGCTTTTTTTCCTCTCGCCATCCCATGCACAACGTGCGAATAAATCCCATTCCTATTTCAAATGATACGTTCCAAACTTACCATCGTTCCACTCGTTGCAGCGTCAGCCATGGCCCTTGCCTCGTGCAAACCCCCAACTCCGACCGCGCCCGCTCCTGCTGAAGCAGCTGCGCCAACGGAAGCCGCTGCGCCAGCAGCTCAACCTGAAGTCAAGCAAGTCACTAGCGCTCCCGCTGAAGTGAAGGCCCCAACCGATGCTTCCGCTACCCCAGCTGTGGCGACGCCTCCCGCTGCTGATGCAACGCCTGCTGACGCCGCTGAAAAGCCAGCCGCAGACTCCAAACCCATCGTTCTTCCCGAAGTCGTTGCTACGGTGAATGGCCAAAATATCACCAGCCAACAACTCGAAGAGATCTTCAAAGCAGCTGTTGAAGGGTCCGGATCGAAAGCAGCCGATTTAACCAACGAGCAAAAACTTGGTGCCTACAACCAACTCCTCCAAGAGTTGATCATGGATAAACTCGTCGCTGGAGCAGCTGCGGGTGAAAAAGTGACCGATGCGGACGTCGATGCCGAGATTGCCAAAATCAAAAAACAATTTCCGGATGAAAAAATCTTTGAAGAACAACTCAAACAGGCCGGGCAGACACCCGAGAAGCTCAAGGAAAACCTTCGCACCATGCTTCAACAACAACTTTGGATGAAATCGCAGGTCAAGACCTCTGATGTCACCGAAGCCCAAGCCCAAACCTTCTACGACTCGAATAAAAAAGAATTCGAGCAACCCGAGACCGTGAAGGCGAGCCACATTCTTTTCATGTTGAAACCCGACGCCACCGAGGCCGACGTGACCAAGCAAAAAGACGCTGCCACCAAGGCTGCTGAGCGAGCCTCAAAGGGCGAGGATTTCGCAGGCCTTGCCAAGGAACTCTCCGAAGAGCCCGGCGCGAAAGAGTCCGCTGGTGATCTCGGATTTTTCACAAAAGACCGCATGGTTCCTGAATTCGCCAACGCCGCCTTCTCTCAAAAAATCGGTGACATCAGCCAACCCGTCCGCACCCAATTCGGATGGCACGTGATCAAAGTCACCGAAACCAAGCCCGCCGGCACGGTTCCCTTCCCCGAGGTAAAAGACCAAATTACTGGTTATCTCAAGAGCACCAGTCAGCGGGAGGCCGTTCAAGAGGTCCTCAAAAAGCTGAAAGAATCAGCCAAGATCGAGACCTTCCTGCCAACAGCGGGTTGATCGGACCCCGGATGGAGCAGTCAAGTAAAGCCGTTGCCGGAGTCATAGGCCTAGGCATCATCGGAAGCCGAGTTACCGCATGCCTCCGGAAATCGGGCTATCAAGTCTGGCTCTGGAATCGGTCACTCCGTCCCGAGCCGAACTTTCTCAGCTCCCCCGCGGAAGTCGCGGAATCTGCCAAGCACATCCAAATCTTCGTAGCCAACGGCGAGGCCCTCCTCGCCGTTCTACGCTCCATGGCCCCCGTGCTCACGCCCGAGCACATTATCATCAACCACGCCACCGTATCGCCCAGCGAAACGCGTGAGGCCGCAGCGCTCGTGGCAGACCGCCACGCCGCTTATCTTGATGCCCCGTTTACGGGAAGTCGGGATGCAGCCCAGGCCGGAGAACTCATCTATTATATCGGAGGCGATACCGCCGTTCTCGAGCGTGTGCGCACCCTGCTCCAAGTCTCATCGAAGACCATCCTTGCTGTCGGCGAGATCGGACATGCCTCAGTGGTGAAGATCGCCACCAACGTGATCTCCGCAACTGCCGTCGGTGCCCTTACTGAAGCCTTGGCTCTCCTCGATTCCCACGGCGTTCCCTTACAGCACCTCTCTCGCGCCCTCGAATACAATGCCGCACGCTCACCCGTGATTGACATGAAGCTTCCCAGCATGGTGAGTGGCGATTTCGATACTCGTTTCTCGCTCAAAAATATGTTCAAGGACGTCCAACTCGCGATTGCCGCAGCGGATGAAAAAAATCTGGAACTTCCAACTGCCGCCGCCTTCGCCGGCATCGCCATGGCGGGTATCGAGCGGGGCTGGGGTGATGCCGACTTCTCGGTCATTTCCCGCTTTTACGGATACCCTGGCCGCGAGACATCCCCGCCTCCCCTACCCGATCCAAACTCGCCCACCACGAATTCCACGCAAGCGCCAGCCCCCCGCCTCCGAAATCTTTGGAACTTATTCCAACGAAATAAATGACCCCCCAGGATCCTGCCATAAAAGGATTTTACGAACTTCCACCCCGTTCACTCCTTCTAGTGACGGGCGCTGACCACATCCGCTATCTCAACGGCCAACTGAGCATAGACGTTCGCCGCTTAGCCCGTGAAACTTCACGTACCGCGTGCCTGCTGACTGCCAAGGGTAAACTCTGCGCCCATGTTCGAATTTGGGCCTTCAACGACGGGCACATCATCGAGACCCTTCCCAATTTGGCAGAATCCGTTCATGCCCGTCTGGAGCGCTACATCATTGCTGATGACGTCACGATTTCTCCCCATCCCGAACCCCGCGCTCTCTACCACGTTGTAGGTTTCAGCCCGAGCGATAGCTCCATTACCAGCAACCGACTCGGAAGCGAAGGGTATGACACTTTTGAAAAGCCCACCAACATTCCGGCACTCACTCCCGACTCTGTTGAGCGCTTACGAATCCTACACGGGATTCCTGCTTGGAACTCCGAGATAAACCAAGACACGCTTCCACAAGAAGCCCGACTGGAAACAACCTCCGTTGATTTCGACAAAGGTTGCTACGTTGGACAGGAAGTCGTCTCGCGACTCAAGAGCGTAGGCCGCGTTAACAAACGCCTACACGGCTTCATCGGTAATTTTAAAACTGCCGCGCAAATCCGCCTCCAGCTTACCCCCGAGGGACGTCCCGAAACTAGCGCGGGGCACATCACAAGCACCATCCCCCATTTTGACATGGCGCAAACGCTCGCACTAGGCTATCTCAACCGCCAATCCGAAGAACTCACACGATTCGACGTGAGGGACGAAAACGGATGCCTCCTCGGCGAGGTCGATCGCCGTGAATTTCCTATTTTATGAAAAACCTCCTTGTTTTAATTCTCGCCGCCATTTCTCTCACCACCTCAGCAATGGCTGCCACTCTCGGACCGGATGTCGCCATCATGGAAATCCGCATGGGCAAAGAAAAACAAACACGCCAAGTCATTCTCGGTCTCCACGACGAATCTGCTCCCTACACTGTCGAAAACTTCAAAACCCTTGTAAGAAAAAAATTCTACAACGGTCTTCGCTTTCACCGCATATTCCCTAACTCTTTTGTGCAAACAGGAGATCCATCCAGCCGCCGCGGACAAACTGAAAAAACAGGAACGGGTGGGCCCGGTTACACGCTCCCAGCGGAGATCAAGCTCAAGCATAACAAAGGCGCCGTGGCCATGGCCCGTCTTCCAGATAAAATCAATCCCGCAAAAAATTCCAACGGCAGCCAACTTTATGTTTGCCTCACTCCCCTCCCCAAACTCGACGGACAATACACCGTCTTCGCGCAAGTCTTGGAGGGACTCGATGTGCTTGAAGCCATCAGCAACGAACCAACAAATAGTGACGATTTTCCATTGCCAAAGATCGTGATTAAATCCATAGTCCTCCAGCCTCGCGATACGTCTGCGACCAAACAGTAGTAGGGAACGCGATTTAAAAAAGGGTAGTTACCGAAGTGGCCAAACGGGGCGGACTGTAAATCCGCTGGCTTATGCCTTCAATGGTTCGAATCCATTACTGCCCACCACCCTCTACTTCAAAGGGTTAGAGACTTAATCGTAACTCAAAAACAGGATTTTATCTATGGCTGTTTTTGCCATCTTTTGCCAGTTTATGCCATAAAATGCAGCCTCAGATGGCAAAAAAATGGCAAAAGAAATTCACCTTGCGCGCAGGTGTTATTAGCCAGATTAGGCCGACATCAATTGGAAATCCTTCAAGTTTCTTTTTTCAATTAGACGAACTCGGTAGATCTGCACGACCTCAAGCGGTCGTCTGTACGACTCCTCCTGACCTCTATTGTCGCTTCCGAGGGAATTACGAACCTGTATCGCGCACCATCTCCCCCTCCCCGCTACCGCCTCGGGAAACCCCTTAAAATCTAGCTCTGCGGGCCTCACTTCAAAACCAGCGTGTTTGTATAAGTTGGGGGTTATTGAGAAAAGTTTGTCAGGAATTGTCAGGAAAATATTTCTCAATTTTAGCCCTGTATTTTTGATTCCCTATTCGCTGTTTTGCCCTGCATTTCCGATTGCGTTTTCATTCGCAGTAAAACAAAAAAACTATGCATTGCCCTCAGCATCAGAAGCCCGTCAATCCTCAATCAGATCTAGTAATCGGCGCTCGATAAAGCGCGTAAGCAAGGTGCGCCTATATCTTCGCGGGGGTTTTTACGCAGAGGGAACTAGCGTAGCGCTCAAAATGCCAATGGTCTCTGCGAGCCTACAGGTTCGGGGTGTGAGGTTCAGTATCGTGTTTCACCATGCAGCCAGGCACCCAAGATTTCTTGCGTCATTCCTCCCTCATCCTCGCGTTGTCTTTCAACAAAGTTGCCGATGAA
>CAIWSO010000132.1 GCA_903915315.1 uncultured Spartobacteria bacterium
AGTCCTCTCTGAGGTTTGCAGAAGTGCTAGGAAAACCCTTTTCGAAATGAAAATGGCATTGCCTAAAAAACACAAACTCACACGCGAGCAGGTGTGCAAGGTTTGGAAGCGGGTCGCCAGCGATCAGGAGTTGAGGTTTGTCACCTCGACAAAAATGAAACCAGCCGAGCTTGGAGGTTGGAAAAAGTGCATCGATAAGTGTGCAGAGATGCTTGAGGGATTAGGCTACAAGGTCGCCTGGGACCAACGTGCCGCCCTCTATGCCAAGCGAGTGTAGAAGATCAAAAACCGCCCTAGTAGCGCCTCGCGTTGCTCGGGCGGTTTTTTTTAGCTATCAGTCTTGGTTTTTCGTAATCAAGGAAAAGAGGGAATGCCTGCCGACAGCTTCCACGGCGTATAGAGGAAGGGACAGAAGTTCGAAATGGACCGCCGCCGTTGTTGATGCCTCGCGAGTCTTGAAGGCGACTTGAAAACGGCTGGGCTTGTTCAGGTCGAATCGCAGAGCCATCATGCATTTTTTTTCGTGGCAGAATTGATGGATCGACTTGAGCGAGCCAGCCGCTCCCGCTTTCACCTCGATTGGCAGGATTTTTCCATCCTCCGCGACCACATAGTCCACTTCCGCGTTTTCGGATTTTCCCTCGCGAAGCCAGTAGTGGAGCGATGGCTTGCCCGGATCGAGAAATGCCAAATGCTGCCCAATGAATTGTTCCGCCAAGGCTCCCTCGTTCACGAGAGTTTGCGATGTGGCTTGAGAGAGGCTTTCCCATCGCCCTCCGCACAGAAAATTCACGATACCCACATCCATGGAAATGAGTTTGAAGGCCCTTTGGTTCTCACCCGCAGCAAGTGGCAAGCCCGAGCAATGGGATGCCGACACCCGGTGACAAGCCTGTGCACGAATCAAAAGATCCACACAACCTTTCGTGTCGCGCGCCAGATCCTCACGGGACAGGTTCACATATTTGATCTTGCGGCCAATGTTCACCGGAATCCGTTGGAAGACGCCGTGCAATCTCGCTAAGTCCTGCCTCCGCGCATACTTGGCAAAGTCATCCTGATAAGTCTCTGCGATCGAGCGCTGGACCTCCCGCACCCCGGTCAATGAACCGTTTTCCAGAAATTCACACACTGCTTCGGGCATCCCTCCTACAAAGAGAAATTCCCTGAGACGCTCCACAAGTCTCGCGTGAGCAGTATCGGGAATCTCCTCGAATCTCCCCGCAGCCTCCAAATAGGAAACCAGCCCCGTATCCACCGCAGCAAGAAACTCCGAAAATCCTAGAGGTCCGAGGTGGAGATATTCGACTCTCCCGACCGGCATCGAGAATTCATGATCCGCCAAGGTGAACTCCAAAAGCGACCCCGCCGCCACCACCGGTAACTCTGGCATCTCCTCATAAAAATACCGCAGGGCCGCCAATGCATGGGGCGTGGCTTGGATTTCGTCCAGAAACAGAAGCGAATTCGCCGCCTCGATACGTCGTCCCAGTAACCCCTCGATCTCCCGACAGATTCGTACCACATCAAGGCTTCGGAAAACCGTGTCCAAAACGGGGTGTCTTTCCAAATTGATTTCCAAAAGCTCGAGTCCAGCCGACTTGGCGAATTCACGAACCAAGGTCGACTTGCCCACCTGCCTGGCTCCACGTAAAATCAAAGGCTTGCGGCGTGATTTTTTGAGCCAATCATTCAAATAAAGGGCGGCATTACGATTGATCATATACAAAAGACGGGTGTGTTTATTAACGAAACGCTCTTTTATCGGCAAGTTGTTTTTTGCTATCCAGCAAACTGGGGACACTTGACGCTGAAGGCAGACCTCCAAGTAAAAAACCGTCCTGCTCTCGATGGCGGTTTTTTTAGCTACTGGAGTAGTGTTTTTTCCAAAACCGATACAATGGCGATTGGTTGTTTGAAAAATAAATTCCATAATCAATTTAAGATAGAATTTTCAATCAGAACCTAAACATGCATTGACGGATTGTTTAGGAAATGCATTGTTATTTGCTCATGAAGAGAACTGAAAGGTATTCTTTAATCAAAAACCTCTACGCGGCCATACCCCACGGGGCTCCTTTCGATTTGGAGGCGCTGGCTGCTCAGAAGATTTCCGCCAAGCAGGCCGCCCAATATGTGAAAAGCGGTTGGCTCATCAGGTTGGGTCCGGGAGTCTATGCCTATCCCTCCGACTCGCTGGACGCACCGAGCTGCATTCGCCTCCTCCAAACAAAATCCCCCGGCCTGCATGTGGGCGGCAAAAGCGCGCTCGATTTGCATGGGGTTCGTCACAACCTCGCATTCCGTCAAAACTGGATTCTCTGGGGTGAGAGCCGCTTCCTCCTGCCCGAGTGGTTCACATCTCGTTTCCGCGCTCGATTTGTTCACACCCAGCTTTTTGATTGGAAGCCTTCCTCTTTGAATGACGAGACGATTTCGACTCCAGCTGGAGCTTTGGAAAACCTCAAGGTCTCCGTGCCGGAACGTGCCGTCCTTGAGCTTCTGTCTCAGGTCGGCATTCATCAGGATTTGGAAGAAGCCCGCAATTTGTTCGATGGTCTGCGCAACCTCCGCAGTGAACTTTTAGGGCGGCTCCTGGCCTGCTGCACCAGTGTGAAGGCGGTTCGGCTTTTTCTCACATGGGCACGCGAAACCGCTGTTGTGGATGTCGATCAACTTCTCAAGGACCACAAAATAAAGACCGGCAGCAAAAGTCGCTGGATCACCCGCCTGAAGGACGGCACCCTGTTGACTCTCAAAAATGGATAAAGCCTACATCGAGGCCGTGAAGTTGATGCTCCGCATTGCTCCGGATGTTTTCGAAGCAACCCCCTTCGCGCTCAAAGGAGGCACGGCCATCAACCTCTTCGTCCGTGAAATGCCTCGCCTATCGGTCGATCTCGATCTCGTCTATGTGAACCGCGCGACTGCTAGGCAAACGGCCTTGGAGGAAATCACGGCAAGTCTCCAAATCATTGCCCGGCGTCTCGAAAAAGCCGGACTCTCCACGCGCAAAGTGGGCAACAAGGAAATGGGCGATACCAAACTGCTAATCGATGAGGGTTCCACGATGGTCAAAATCGAGGTCAACACTGTGCTTCG
>CAIWSO010000133.1 GCA_903915315.1 uncultured Spartobacteria bacterium
AGCCCGGAACGAGAGTCGCATAGTCGACCCATGTGTAGTCAAAAAAAGCCCTCCGGTGGGCAATGACCTCGGGAAAGAGTATCGACAATTGACTGGAATGGGCCACCGCGTCCCAGAGCCTGCAAAGGTCGTAAAGGTGGCGCGCCTGACGCGGGGCAGGAGGCTTTCCGACAGGCCGGGTGTTTTGCTCATGAAGCAGTGCGGCTTTTTCCCAAAATGTCCGCTCGGGCACGACACAAGGCAGCGTCATCTCGCCATCGGGATCGAATGCAGGAAATTCCTTGGCCGCATAGGAAATGAGTGGGCGCATCTGCACCGGTGTGCCCTCGGCTCGGCCGCTCAACTCGATTTTGACAGCCGCCCGGTTGTACGAAGCCGGTTCGGCAATACCGCTACTGGGATAATGAATATGGATGCAAAAGGGATCGCGCGCTTTTTCTAGATGCTCGATTTCGATACGCGCCGGCTCGGGCAGGGACAAGACGGCTTTTGCCAGCATTGGCCCGAGCACATCGGCAACAACGATACGACACTCCTCACGCAGTGCCTTCAATCGTTTTTCCCGTTCAGATTTGGAAATACCCAGTTCGCTTGGATTCTTGGCCTCTGTGAACCACGCGCGAGCCATCGAGAGGTCGATGTCCTCGGAAAATCGCTCAATCAAGCCCCAGCATTTCGAAAGCGAGGTGCCGCCGCGAAAGGCCAGGTGACGGCCCGCGTGAGGATCCCCAAAAAGCACCGACAGCGCCCAACAAACCCAGAAGTCCTTCTCAACATGAAAAGGAGGCAATCCAATGCGGGCTCCCGTCTCGGTGAAAAGCATTCGACGATCATCTGCAGGTAGATTCGCGATGACTTTCATGGCGCGGCCACCTTTCGGAAGACCTCGCCGATCCATGCTGGGACGAGCGGAATGTCATCGAGACGCTGCTGTTTTTCGAACGGCCCCAAGCGTTTTCGTAGAGTGGCAATGACAGAGTCATCGACTTGGGGCCGACGAAGAAAGCGCATTGCTTGGGCCACATTGCCACTCGCCCGTCCAGCCGTAGCCAAGCGCCTCGGTGTCGTCGGCTTGAGAGTGATGGGAAGCTCGCGAACCATCGCATGGCGTGCTGGTCCATCCGTGAGATATTCCATACGCGCGGGCACCTGCTCCGTGAGACCCAGAAGGTTGGCGGCCAGGGCACCAGAGGGTTGGAGTTTCTGCGATCCACGCCGAGCAAGGGCCTTGGCGACCTCCTCCGGACTCGCGGAAAGCTCGCCCAGCACCGGATGCCTCGCCGGCAGACCATAGAGCCCCCTACCCACACGACGGAGCAAACCTTCCCGCACCAGACGCGACAGGGCTTGATCCACCGCCGCACGAGTACCAATATCCAGAAAATCCACTGGCGTCACCACGACTTGGGAATCCCTCCGCCGAAGGCGATAAAGGATTCTCGCATCAGTTGCCTGCTTTGATTTTGGACGACTCATTCTGTCAGAAATAATATAGTTTTTTTCTGATTAAACAAGCA
>CAIWSO010000134.1 GCA_903915315.1 uncultured Spartobacteria bacterium
GGGTCTTCACCACTTCGTCCCCCCGAATTTCATTTTGAAGATGATCGAATTCACGATTCCAACGAGATTCTCGAACTGAAGTCGTTGCCGAAGAAGCTAGTAGTCATTGGGGCTGGCGTTATCGGTTGCGAGTACGCAGGTACCTTTGCGGCTCTGGGTACGGAGGTCCATTTGGTCGATGGTCGTGACACCTTACTTCCATTCCTTGATCGCGAAATCTCCCAAGGGCTCGCGGCGGCCATGATCGAAAACGGCATTCAGTTTCACTGGAAGGCGAAAGTCTTGGAGTGCGACTTATCGATCGGTGAAAAAGTAGTCATCCAGCTTTCAACGGGAGCCACCATCGAGTGCGATGGAGTCTTGGTTTGCGCGGGGCGAAGTAGCAACACTGAGAATCTTAACGTTTCTGCAGCAGGTCTCACTTTAGGCCAGCGTGGACTTATCCAAGTGGGACTGAGCTACCAATCGACTGAGGTGCCACACATCTATGCCGCGGGTGACGTCATCGGTGCGCCAGCCCTTGCTGCGACCGGAATCGAACAGGCTCGCGTAGCCGTTCACCATGCCTTCAATGAACCTTTGGCTAGCGGACTTTCTAGGCTGTTGCCGACCGGAATCTATACGATTCCAGAGTCAAGTTTCGTCGGGGAGACAGAGCAGTCGCTGATGGAGAAGCGGATACCATATATCGTTGGACGTTGCCGGTACGAAGATATTCCCCGAGGCAACATTATCGGTGATCATCAGGGATTCTTAAAGCTCCTTTATCATCAGGAGGATATGCGACTTCTAGGGGTGCACGTCATGGGTGAACAGGCCACTGAAGTCGTTCATCTTGGATTGCTAGGCATGACCATGAACGCCACGGCTGATTTATTTCACCAAGTCTGCTTCAACTATCCGACCCTCGGCGATCTTTACAAGTATGCAACGTATGATGCGATGAGAACGGCAAAACAATTCGGCGTTTCAAACTTATAATGCGTTGCAATCATCGCGTTTGTTTTTAGCGACTGTGAAGGACGCCCCAACAGGACACATTCCTCAATGAGCCAGCGAGCAAAAGTGCCTGTCCCCGTCCCCACGCACAAGGAAAACGGCAACATCCGCCCAGCTCAGATTGACCACAGGGTGCTCTTCACTTTGAAAGAAATCATCCGACTGCGGCTGCTTCCACTCGGGCAACCCTTCCGCCTTCAGGTACAATTTCCATTCCCCGATGGTAAACTCCGTCTTGCTCAACAGGATCTTTGAGCCGGGGACCGGGATCATTTTTGACTCCAGACGCCGCACAAGCTCAGGAATTTTGCTCAAATCCTTGTTACGGTCCTTCCAGAAATCACCCAACGTCTTCCCAAAAGCCATCGCCTCGTATTGCCGCCCCTGCGCGTTGAGTGCTTCAAATAAGATGGTTTTTGCGTTTGCTTCACCGCTTGTGCCCAACATCGCAATCAATTCTCTGGTGAGCTTGAGATTATCCGTTGCCCCCTCAATCTTACCGAGTTCCAGCGAGCGCAGATAAGCAGTCGCCGCCTCAGGCCAGCGCAGCAACACCTGAAGCACGTTTCCACGGAGTGCGTGGTACTCGGCTTTGTCCGGCTCCAGTTCAATTGCAAACTCAATGCTCTTGAGAGCCTCCGAAAAATTACCGTCGCCGAGTGCTTCACGAGTACGCAGCGCAAAAGTGGGAGCTGTCCCTTTCAAGCGAGATAAGGCTTCCCGCGCTTCACGCCCTTTTTGGATCACGTGCAAGGTAAATCCGCTCACCACCA
>CAIWSO010000135.1 GCA_903915315.1 uncultured Spartobacteria bacterium
CGCCGATCCCACTCCCGACTACGCTGCCGAGGTGGGAGAACTTCGCTGCGAATTTCGTGTGAATCCGCTCGCAATCGATGCCGCGAAGCCGGGGCTGAGTTGGAAACGGGAAACGGGAGACCTGAAACCTGAAAGAGGAATTCGGCAGACGGCCTACCAAATCCTTGTGGCGAGTTCTGCGGATTTGCTGAAGAACGACACGGGCGACCTCTGGGACAGCGGCAAGGTGGTCTCGGATCAGAGCGTCCACATCGATTATCAGGGGAAACCTCTCGCCTCGGGTGTGCTGTGCCACTGGAAGGTGCGAGTGTGGGAAGAAAAACTGGAAGGCGGAAACCGGAAACCGGAAAAAGAGGCAGTCACTGCATGGAGCAAGCCGGCGTTTTGGCGTATGGGGATTCTCAAGCCGGCCGATCCTGCGGCACCGTCGGGTTGGGTTGGAAAGTGGATCAGTTTTCCGGGTGAAGACCTGAATCTCTCGCCTTGGATGAGGAAATCGTTCGACCTCCCCGCCGTGCCCAAGCACGCATTTGTCACCGTCAATATCGCCGGTTACGCAGAGTTGTATATCAACGGACAAAAAGTCGGCACCGATGTGCTCACTCCAGCAGTCTCCGACAACACGAAGCAGGTTTTTTACAATACCTACGATGTCACTAGCCTCCTGAAGCCCGGTCGCAATACGATCGGGTTGTGGGTGGGGCGCGGATGGGCCACGAGGACAGATACCGCTGCAAGCCGAGTGACCCCCGCCGTGCCGCATGTGCGGGCGCAGATCGAGGCTGATATCGACGGCAAGCCTTGGACATTGGGAACCGATGCGAGTTGGAAATGCGCGCCGAGTTCCAATCAACGCATTGGAGGCATGCATTGGGGGGATTTCGGCGGCGAGCGGGTGGATGCGACCGCAGATATTCCGAATTGGAGCAATTCCGATTTCGATGACAAGGATTGGAAGAACGCGGTGGAGGTCGAGGCGCCGAAAGGCGAAGCCGTAGCCCAGCAGGCCCCACTGAACCGCGTCGGCAAGGAAATCCCCGCCGTGGCGGTGAACGACCTAGGTGGTGGACGGTATGAGATTGATTTTGGAACGGCCCTCACCGGATGGCTGCGTCTCAAGATGCCGGCGTGGAACGCCGAGCCCGACGAAATTGCGAATGACTCCGCTGCCCCGCAAGGACCGGCCAATTTGAAAATCCTCAAGGCGACTTACGCGGCGCTCGATGGAGCCGGTTCGGGCGATGTGACGGCGAAGGTGGCGGCAATGGTGAAGGACGACGCTTTGAATTTCGAGGTGAACCCGGGGGCTCTCGGTGGCGATCCGGTGCCGAACCATGTGAAGGATCTTATTGTGGAATACGAACTCCACGGCAAAAGCCGCAGTACCCGCGCGGCTGATTTTAGCCAGATCACGATTCCTCCCCAGCCTAAACGTGCGGTGGTCCGGATGACCTTTGCTGACAAGAAGCACTACGGAGTGAAAGTCGGGTTCGGTGGGAAACCGCAACCCCTGCCGGACGGCAGTTACCAGCACTTCAATCAAGTCAGTGAGTTCGTCTCCACCGGCAAGCCGGGCGAGGTTTTCGAACACAAATTCAACTACGCGGGTTTCCGCTATGTTTTGGTGGAGGGCTTGCCCGTGCCTCCAAAAAAAGAGGATGCCGTGGCCATGCTCGTTGATAGCGACATGGAGTCCGTCGGCGCCTTCGAGTGCTCGAACGAACTCTTCAACCGCATCTCGCGGGTGAACCAATGGACCCAGCGCAGCCTCAACCTCGGCGGCTACTTTGTGGACTGCCCCCACCGCGAGCGGTTGGGTTACGGTGATGGACAGGTCGCGGCGGAGGGCTTCATGACGAGCTTCGGGTCGTATGGTTTCTACCGGAAATGGCTCATGGATTGGCGCATCAGGCAGGGCGCCGATGGCTACATGCCGCATATGGCGCCGTTTGCCATGGGAGGTGGCGGTCCCGGTTGGCCGGGCCTGCTCTCCGCGATCACTTGGCGGCACTATCTCTACTACGGCGACAAGCGCGTGCTGGAGGAAAACTATGACGCGATCCGCAGGTTCGTGGACAATCTCGAGTCCCGCTCGAAAGACGGCGTCATGCGCGCCTACGGGGGAGCCTGGGATTTCATCGGCGACTGGGTTCCGCCAGAGCGCGGCATGGATACCCAAAACTGGCCGGGCCGCCCCGCCGCCGAGCTTTTCAACAACTGCTACCGCATCCAGCAACTCGAGATTCTTAAAAATATGGCGTCCGTCCTTGGCAAAAAAGACGAGGCCAAGCGCTGCGAGGCTCTTCTTGCAACGGCGCGGCCAGCGGTGCATGC
>CAIWSO010000136.1 GCA_903915315.1 uncultured Spartobacteria bacterium
CGAAAATGAAGGAACTCGGTTCAAGTCATCAGGTTTTTTGCATCACCCACCTGCCCCAAGTGGCGGCAGGAGCCAGCAGTCAATTCGTTGTCAGTAAAGAGACGTCTGGCGATCGAACGCGTACCCATTTGGCTGAGACTTTAGCAGAAAGCCGAATCACTGAGATTGCCCGCATGCTCGGCGGCAAGCTTGCATCGGCACGCAGCCACGCCGAAGCCCTTCTTTCTGCAAAATAGTCTTTGGCAATCCTCTATCCCATATTTATTATGGTAATCTAATCCTAATGGAAAACGCCACAAGCCATCCCGTTTCAAAGAGTGGTGATACCTTGCATGGGCCTTTATCCCATATGGAATCGGCCTTGCGCGAGCTTCGCATGTGGAAACTCCGCGCCGAAGGGGTCATGTCCGCCTCCAATCAGATCCTTCGCGAGTGGCATACCTCCGACGACGATTCCATTTACTCGGGCGCGATGGAGCTCATTCTCGGCATTCTTCCGCATGAGTTGCCGGGCCGATTTGAGACTTGGATGTCTTTGATCCATCCCGACGACCATGTCGCTTACCGCACTCAAATCGAGGCGGTATTACTCTCAGGCGGGTCTTTTGAAATTGAATACCGGGCCCGAAAGAGGAACGGGAAATACACTCTACTTCTCGAACGAGGATACTTCATCACACCGGAACAGGGCGGTGGCGCTGTACTCTCATCTGTGATCACGGACGTGTCAGATCTCCGTGAAATGGAGTCCAGACTGAGGCAAACCCAGAGAGTGGAAGCCTTCGGACAGCTTGTCGGCGGCGTTGCCCACGATTTCAACAACATGCTTTCGGTCATCATTGGCTACTCCCAAATCATGATGGAGGAAACCGATGCCTCCGAAGAGAACCACACATTTCTCTCCGAAATCGAAAAGGCCGCTGCGCGGGCCTCCTCGCTGACCAATCAACTTCTTGCATTCAATAAACCCCCGGACACAAAGCGGGGCCGACTTCCGATCAATGAGCTGTTGCTAGACATTTCCAAAATGCTGAAACGGCTTTTGGGCGAACAAATCGAACTCGAGATCATCCCTGAAGCAACTTTGTGGCCCCTCGAGGCTGACCGCAGTCAGATCGAGCAATCTTTCATTAACCTTGCCGTTGGTGCCAGGGGAACAATGCCCAACGGAGGTAAAATCACGATCACTGCAAAAAACGTGACGCTTCGCGAAGCCAAAACAATCCATGATCAAAAGATCTCTCCAGGCAAACACGTCCATGTATGCTTGATCCAAACCCCTCGTCTCTCCCGCACTTCTGCAGAACTAGCCCTTGCAAACAGTAGTGTGAAGAGCGCCAAAACAGTCATTGAGCAAAATGGCGGTCGCTTGGTTGTGACCGAGTCCAATGACAACGAGATTTGTTTTGGCCTATACTTCCCGAGTGCCCAAGAAGCCCCACTCGCTCCCGCCTCCAAGAACACCATCAGGACCGCCAAACAAGCAACAATCTTGCTCGTCGAGGATGACACCGCGATGCGCCGCTTCACTCGTACTGTTTTAAAACGACTCGGGCACATCGTCATTGCTGCTCCAGATGGCGAGGAAGCCCTAGCTTTGCTTGAAAAGTCCCGCCCCCTTGAACCCAGCCTTTTGCTCACGGATATGGTGATGCCAAGACTAGGGGGATTGGAACTAGCTCAAAAACTTTTCGAGAAATTTCCTAAAATGCCGATCCTCTTGATGTCCGGTTACCCAGAGCAACACTCGATCGCATCAAACTCTGGCTTAGAGTTTTCGTTCCTAAGAAAACCATTCGCGACTGGGGAACTGATATCCAAAGTCGGTTGCCTGCTACAGGACGCCTAACCGCACGCCAAATGTCGCGCGACCATTCCTAGCAATAAACGAGCAACTGACGGAGGAGAGTGGAATTCAAATTGTAATTCCGGATTTTGTGAATAGTGTTCTCATCGAGATGATATCCATCCGAAACGAGTAAAACACCGGTAGGGCTGTAAATGCCGGCGGCTAACTGCATACCAACCTCAAGCTCATCGACCATCACTTCTTTGACGAGTCTTGGTAGGGGAGAGGCCTGCGCGCATCGCAGAAAAAGTCGCGTTGCATCGGGATCAAATGCAGTACCAGATTGCTCAAGAATGCTGTCCACGGCCATCTCATGGGACAACCCGCATGTCACATAATAGACCACGACAGCCAGACAGCGGGCAGTCCAAGGGATCATTTCGCCAGCGAGCCCATCTGGAAATCCAGTCCCATCATACCGCTCATGGTGAGCACGGATAGTCTCACCCACCGGCTTCAGCGAGTCGACAAAGGAGGCTAGGGCTTGGGATTGAATCGTGTGATTTTCGACCACATTTTTCAGCTCAGGAGGCAGATCTACGGCGTTGGCTTGAACGGCAGACATAAAGCCCAAGGGAACAGCGGTGAGCCCGATGTCGTAAAGCCGGGAACTGACATCCAAGACGTGCTTCTGCTCGGCATCAAAATAGTGCGTTTCCGCGATGGACTGGCAAATCTTGTTGGCCGCCTTAGCCTGTTCTCCAAGAAGCGGATTAAAAGTGGTGAGCACTCTTTGGCATAACTCAAGAGAGCGGCTGAAATTTGTCTTGAGGGAATCGTGCGTCGCATCGATTTCCATCTTATCGTTTTCCAAATCTTTGAGCTGCTTATCAAGTTGAAGATTGGCCGCAGATAGCTTTTGATTCAGATCCTGCGACTGCTTTTCGAGGGCCTTGTTGGTTTCAATCAGATCGAAGCGCTGCACAGCATTGTGCAAGGTGGCCATCATCTCGGCAGAGATCCATGGCTTCGTGACGAAACGGAATATTTCTCCGCTATTCACGGCCGCCGTCACAACATCAAAGGTCTTGATTCCAGTGATGAGAACGCGCGAGGCGGATGGTTGAATCTGCGCAAATCGACTTAAAAGCTCAGCCCCCATCATGTCGGGCATATTATGATCCGCAATAATCACCGCAAACTGTCGGTCCCCCGCCAAACGCAACGCATCAGCGGCAGTCTTAGCCGAGAAGGACTCGTATCCGGCTCGCGTAACGAGATCTTCAAGGACCTTTAAAATCATCGGATCATCGTCGATGGAAAGAATAGCGTGGTTACGGGTGTTCAATTGCATGGGATTAAATTATTCGTTAAGATCAATTTGGGGAAAAAGAAGCATTATCCGAGAGCTTTTCTTAGCCGTATCGCGATGTAATACCAAGCGCCCCCCGAGACTTGCAGTGAGATTTTCCGCATTGGCAAACGTCAAATCGCCGGTCGTGGATCGCAGGAGATACTCATCAACCTCACTCACCGATTCCATCGCACAGGGAACACAAAGCGAAACAGCGACAAGGTTCCCTCCCCCGTTCAAATCCGCAGCGGGGACTAATGCCTCAAGTTGACTTGGCGAAAAAATCTCAAAGACGGCCTCCACCTTACCTGCCGGAAAAATCTCCCTCAAGCGGGATGCAATCGTGAGAATGACAGTTCGAAAAGGATGCTCCGCCAACTCCACATGAAGGGCTTCAACCGGAGGAATGAGTGTGATTTTTGCCGTTTTAGGAAAAATGATACGAACAAGATCCAACTGGGACTCCACCAAAGTGGCCAAATCATGGTAGGTCTTTTCACGTTCGGCTACGTTTAAGTGGATGTGGACGGTTCTATTGAGAACTTCTTTGATCCTCTCGACCCCTTGAGTGATATCACTCAGCGCCTCAGATGCAGACGGATCTGCACTGCAGGACTCGTGGCAACTCTCCAGATTGAAGTAAATCCCAGTGAGCAAGTTGTTAACCTCATGGATCAACCCCGGAGTCAGTTCGCCATTCAACTCATTGGAGGCACGATTGAGGATGATGCTGCAATCTGGATTTTTATTGTTCAATGGAGAAAGACGAGATCTGGAGGTACTAAAAGCGGATAAACTTTTAAATCAAATAGTTTTCCAATAATTTGAAAGCTTTATTGAGCAAGACGAACCGGAGGTGTCAAAGAGGAAAAGGCTTCGTGAGCCACAAATGCAGCAAAGAACCTCGGGCTCTGCAAAAGGACCTGGCTTCCGCTTGCCAACTCACGTTCCCGACCCTTGGCGATCGTGGGGCTTACGTAGCGCATACGAAATCCGGCATCGGCAAATCGCGCGGCCGCATCAGCCACCTCAGGCTCAGCCGAATCAACGATGCCGTCAGCCATCCAAAGAACCTCCATTGTTTTCAGATCCACAATTTTGGTTCTTACACCGATCGCCAAGGGACGATAGGGCCGAAATGTCGTGAAATCGGTAAAAAGAACCGCATCAGCCCCATATTTCAGCTTCAGCACTCGAATCAGATCCGCAGAAAGGATGTCAGCAGATGAGACCGCCTCGCGATTCAGGATGGAGCCTAATTCCTGACGACTCACCTGAACGATCTCGAATTTCACGACTTTAGACAATTCGCCACGGAATATCCCGTCCATGTCGCGCTCGGATTCGCCAATTGGGCGGGAGGTATGAATCGGAAGCACAGCCAAGCGCCTCATTCCTTGAGGCCAACGGACCCCAGCACTCGAAGCGATCTCCGGCTGGATGGCGTCGGTTGATTGGGAAATCGGCTTGATCCGGCTCGCGTGGGTGGCCGCCGCGTTGCTTTTGTCATTCACCGATCGGGCGGCGGGCTTCGCGCATGAGGCAAATCCCAATAGAAACACGATGCAAATTAGACGGGAAAGAACAGAAAGACGGAATGTCATACCCCTCACCCTAGCAATTTCCGTGCCTTTTACAAAACCAACATGAGTCCCATCCATTTTGAGCCCCCCAGGCACGAGCACAAGCAACCAACTACTGCGCCTCGAACTCGGAACCCACGAAAGAAGCTTTGACAAAAAAACACAGCGCAAATGAGAATTTCACTTTAAGTTTTCACAGACTCGTCCGATAATTAGGGTATGTGTGATTCAAAACCTCCCCAAAAAATGGTGCCCGTTTTTGGATTTGGCCACCGTGTTTTCACTCGAATCTTTGCGGGGCTGATTGCCCTGTCGCTCTCGGCAGCCCTCTCGTCCTGCGCCACGAAGAGCCCCCAAAAACCTCAACTCAGCGCGCCAAAGCAAAGTTTACCTAGGCCAGCTTCCATCCGTGTCGCGCAAGATACTTCAAACAAACGCAAGCCGCCATTGATGCCCAAAACCGTCTTCAATATCCCGCCTGAGAATGGCTCCAGCATGGCCTCCAATGACCTATTGCCAACCAACGATACCCAAACGGTCGATACCGCTACCCCCAAGTTTATCAATAATGAGCAGCCTCAAGATTTCTTTCAAGGTGCCGGCGATGTTCCTGTAGGCGAGACCGTCTTAGGGTCCTTTTTCGATTCGGTTTTTCGCCCGGCCACCCCGCCAAATCAACCTGTGAGTAGCACCTCCTACACCGTTAAATAATATGATCCGACTTCAGGTCTTGGCAGCCTTCCTTATCGCCACCACCGTTCAGGCCGAACTTGCCGCCCCACCACAAATCCATGCTGATCCCGCTGCAACTGAGGCATCCAACGCCATCCCCGTGGAACCAGCCCCGGCGCTTCAAAATCCCGTTCAACCACAAATTCCCGACCCCATTGCATTTGATTCCATCAAATCGGACCCAGCCACCGAGATCGAGCTAGCGCCAGCATTAGTCAATAGCGCAGCTGACGTCACGACCATCCAAGCGGAGATCGAACAAGCCCAAGCCTTGGGAGATCAGCCCCGCGCCGAGAAAGCCTTCAAGCAACTCCTCAAGTTGGCCACCCCAGTTGAGCAAAAACGCGATTCCATTTACAAAATGGCCATCAACCTCGATGAAAAACAAAACGCTCCCGTTAAAGCCGCCGTTCTTTATGAGCAATTCCTCTCCCTTTATCCGGACGACGCAGAGAGTCCTAACATCCTCCTTCGGCTCGGCAAAATCTACCGCGACAACGGCAGCTTCGCCTCGGCTCTGAACAAATTTTACAGCGTCCTCTACACCTCGCTTCAACTCAAAAGCGGCAATGAATTCACGGACTCTTCCCTGCGAGCCAAAATGGAAATCGCCCACACGCATTTCGCCATGGGTGACTACAAAACGGCGGCCCAACTTTACTCGCGCCTCAAGCTCATTAAAATGACCCAAACCGAAGCCAGCGAAGTCGCCTTTCGCTCGGCTTACATCGATTACCTTTCGGGTGATTTTACGGCCGCGCTGTCCGGCGCGCAGAGCTTCCTTACCACCTACCCCGCAAGTCCCCTCGCCCCGGAAGCCCAATATCTCGTAGCTCAGTCCCTCAAGTCTCTAGGACGCGGTGATGAGGCCATGAAGGAAACCCTCAAGCTTCTCGCTGCCGGTCGCGAGTTTGGAAAAAAGAAACCTGCGATATGGGCCTACTGGCAACGCAAAACAGGCAACGAAATCGCTAACGAGCTTTACGAAGGCGGCGATGCCATCGGCGCTCTCAGCATTTACCAGAAACTCGCCGAACTTGACGACAACCCCAACTGGCGCGCCTCCACCGTTTATCAGATCGGACTCTGTTTCGAGCGCCTGCGCCATTTGGAACGCGCCCGCGAAGCCTACCGCTTCATTATCGATAAAATCCCCGTCTCAGCGCCAGCGGACAGCGATGCCCTCATTGGAGTCAATCTCACCACCCTGCGCGACATGGCCCAGTGGCGATTGGAAAACTTGAATTGGCTCGAGCAAACAGAAAAAGACATCTATCCCCTCATGGATAAACCCGCTCCAGGCCCCGACCTCCAACCCGCCTTCCTGAAACCCACTCCCGCAAACGCTCAAACTTCCCAAGCCCCATTGCAAACAGCTCGGGCAACGCCCCCAGCCACGCCGAGCGCCCCAGCACCCCAATCCTCAGCTGCGCTCAACACCACCAGCAACTGACTCTTTGGGAGGAGGGGGATCTGTTCGCCCCGATCATTTGTTGGACGCCTTGAGTTTTATTTGATGATTCTTTCACCAAATCGAAGCCGGTTAGGATAAAAGATGGCGATTTCAAATTAAAATAAGCAGTTGGCATGGCATTTGCTTCCTCAAATGTACTTCTAATTACAAATCCATGTATCCACTTCTCGCCATTGCCGCAGCCAAACTCGGGTCGAATATCGTTAACAATGTGGCAGCCAATGTCGCCGATAATGCCAAAGCGACATCGGAATCGAATGCCGCAAAGAAGGCCGCTTTTGATCAGATGATGGCCAAGGTCGCCGCCTCTCCAAAAGCAAAGAATACCGACTTCCTTCGCGGGGAGGGCATCACCAGTCGCGCCGATGCGGAAAGCATCCTCCATCAAATTTCCCAAAAAATCCTACAGTCGCCCGAAGTCTCGGCCATATCGGGCGGCGGGGCTATTGATTTGAAGTTTCTTCCCGATGGAAATGTGTCGATTAAAACCGCGGAGGGCACCGAACGCGTCGTGAGCTTGGAGGGCAATCTCAAGGAAAACTCACAAAAAGCCCACCAGATCATGGAGAGCGTCAAGGTCGCCTTCTCGCAAAACACAAGCAGCG
>CAIWSO010000137.1 GCA_903915315.1 uncultured Spartobacteria bacterium
CAGCGCAAAGGTTCTCGAAGCCACTGCCGGACTGACCATCGTGAAGGTGATCGTCGTTCCTGGTAAGCTCGTGAATATCGTCGCCAAATAATCGGATGCGGACGACTGATCAGAACGGATCGTCCTTCGGTGCCGCGACCGAGGTGACGTCCCATTGCTCAAAAAGCACTTCCGGTACCTCGGTTAGGAAGCGCGACGGGCGTTGGAAGACCTCGCCGTAGCCCGCGCCCAAGCGCATCTCGGGGTAGGTGACATAGAGTTCGTCCATGCAACGCGTGATGCCGACATAGAAAAGCCGTCGCTCCTCCTCAAGGCCAGCGGGCTCCTCGAGGCTTCGGCTGCTGGGGAACATCCCGTCCGCAAGCCAAATCAAAAAAACCACCTTCCACTCAAGGCCTTTGGCCTGATGCAAGGTCGAGAGCGTGATCTTCTCTTGTTCCGCAGCTCCATGAAAGGCTTCGGAGGTCTCTAGGCCACTGAGCAAGGAAAGCTGAGAAAGAAATTCCTCGGTCGTCTCAAACTGCTGGGCAAAATTCTGGAGAGTTTCGAGGTCCTGACGCCGTGCTTCGAAGTTGGCGAAGTTCTCTTTCATGAAATCTTCGTAAACCGCAAAAAGCACGCACCCGATCATGTTCGAGGGTTTGAGTGGCGCGCCTTCGGGAACGAGGTCGCAGAGTGTGCAGACGAGTTGGTCCCACGCTTTCTGAGATTTTGCAGGAACTTTAAATCCACGAAGGGACGAGAAGTTGGTGGTTCCGGCAAGGGCTTCCGATGTTCGCTGCCAGAGGCTCTCGGCTGTTTTTCCGCCGATGCCAGGGAGGAGACGAGCCATGCGTTTGAATGCCGTTTCGTCGCGGGGATTGATCATGAGCTTGAGAAAAGCGGCAACGTCTTTGATGTGGGCCTGCTCGAAGAAGCGCAAGCCGCTCGTGATGGAAAATGGAATTCCGCGTTTGGTGAACTCCAACTGCACTTCCATCGAGTGGTAGTGAGCGCGATAGAGCACCGCCATCTCCTCGAGCGCGATCCCTTCATCGAGAAGTTCCATCACCCGCTGCGCGACAAAGGCCGCCTGCTGGGTATTCGTGGGCAGTGCAACAAGGGCCGGCTTAACGGGGTGGGCCTTCCTGACAGGGGCGAGATTTTTTGGGAATTGCTTTTCGTTGCCGAGAATAGATGCGTTGGCGAGATTCAAAACCTCAGGAACGCTGCGGTAATTCGTTTCGATCTTATACACTTTCGCACCTGGGTGCGTCTCAGGAAAGCGGAGGATGTTTTCAAAATTTGCCCCCCTCCACGAGTAGATGCTTTGGGCATCGTCACCCACGACCATCACATTCCCGTGCCGCAAGGCGAGGCAATCGACTAGGCCGCTCTGGAGCAAGTTCGTATCCTGGTATTCGTCGACAAGGATGTGGCGGAATTGATCCTGATACCGCCCCGCAATTTCAGGATTCGTGAGAAAAAGCTCGAGGGTTTTGGAAAGGAGATCATCGAAGTCCATCGAGTTCGCTTCCTTTTTTCGGGACTCGTATTGGCCTTGGACTCGCTCGATGTCGGCTGCGAGCGGGATGAAGTAGCGGTATTTCTCGGCTAGAACTTTCGAGATAGGGGATCCGGTATTGATCGAATAACTGAAGATATCAGAGAGGACGCCGGCTTTCGGAAACCGCTTGTTTGTGGTTACAACCCCGTCCTTCGCGAGCACAGAAGCGATCATGTCTTCCGAATCCTCTCGGTCCATGATCGAAAATCCTTCGCGGAATCCAACGCCCTCGGGATGGCGGCGCAGGATGCGGTTGCCGATCGAGTGGAAGGTTCCATTCCAGATTCCGTCGCCGGCACCAGGTAGAAGATCTCGGACTCGCTCGATCATCTCTTTCGCTGCTTTGTTCGTGAAAGTGAGAAGCAGAATCGAACTCGGAGAAATTCCCTGCTCGAGCAACCAAGCGACACGGTAGGTGAGGGTGCGGGTTTTTCCGCTACCGGCTCCGGCGATCACCAGCGAGGCACCCGGCGGGGACTGGACTGCCGCGAGTTGTTGCTCGTTGAGAGCGGCGGCAAAATCAATGCTGCCTGCCGTTGCCGGCGTGTGCAGTGTGTAGGAACGAGCCACGTGGATTATTCCGAAGCCACCCTCATGGAGCTGATCTGGGAGTTGGACAGCCTGAGCCCGTAGGCAAGAAGTCGCGTGGATTCCTCGGCGATGCGCGTCTTTGTCGAGCCTAGTACAACGGCAATCACATCACGCCCTTTGTAGGATCCGCTCGAAATAAGGCAATGCCCGGCGAGGTCGGTGTAGCCGGTTTTCATTCCATTGCAGAACGAGTAGGTCCGTAGAACCCGGTTGGTATTGCGAAGCGGAACGACCTTCCCTGTCGAATAGCGGAAATCGTAATATCGAGTTTTCATAATTTCGCGCAGGGTGGGATTCCGGTAGGCGGCACGGGCAACTCGGGCCATGTCGCGTGCCGTCGAGTATTGTCCGCTTGCAGGAAGTCCATTGGGGTTGATGAAATTCGAAGAGGTCCCGCCGAGTTCTGTCATCCGGCGGGTCATGCGTTCGGCAAACGAACTGACATTGCCGGCATTGTCGCGAGCCAACACGCGGGCGACATCATTTGCGCTTTTGACAAGGAGGGCGGAGAGAAGCTGGAGGCGCGTGTAGCTCTGTCCGGGCTTGAGATAGAGTTTTGTGGGATCGCAATTGGTGTCCACCTCGGCGACTTTGACGCTTTCGGAGAGATTGCCGGCTTCGGCGACAATTAATGCGGTGAGGAGTTTTTGCGTGCTCGCAACGGGACGTTGGGCGGTATCATTCTTTTTGTAGAGAACGGCTCCGGTATTCGCATCGAGAAGAATGGCCGACTTCGCGCTGATCTCCGGGGGGGCGGCGGCGTGAACGCTGGAAACGGCCAGCAAGGCGATGAAGGCGAGTGAGGAATGAATCTTGCGTGGAAGCATGCGCGGGCAGATTAAGGTTTGGGCGATGTGGTTTTAAATACTTTTTCCATTGCATCGTCATTCTCGAGACCGAGTTCACGAGCTTTGAAGTAATGGCGACGAGCGAGCTCGATGGCGGGAGGTTTTTCCTGCAGGTAAAAAACAGCGAGATTGTAGTGGGCGTCGGTGTAGGAGGGGTCGAGTTCCACGGCGCGGCGAAGCTCGGTCTGAGCCCCATCGATCCAGCCTCGGCGACCGATAACAACGCCAAGGAAGTTTCGTGTGCGGGCGTTTTTGGGATCGTAGAGGGCTGCTTGTGATAGCGCGGCGAGGGCGGCGTCAGAGCGATCCTCGTCCATATACATCATACCCAGAGCCAGCCAGGCCGGCGCGGTTTCAAGGCGAAGGGAGATGGCTTTTTTGAGCGTCTCTTCGGCCTTGGCTTTGTTGCCGAGAGCGGATTCCACCATGCCGAGGTTCACGAGGCCCATGAGATTTGAGCTGTCCAGCTTCAAGACACGCTCATAGGCCTTGCGAGCAACGGCGTAATCCTTCTTTTCATAGGCGGCGTTGCCTTCTGCGACAGCATCCAAAAGGGCCTGCGGAACAAAATCCTTCGCTGGGGGAGCAGCATGAAGGAGCGAGCTCTTCAATCCCATCACGAGCAAGAAAAGCCCGAGTGGGTGACGGATGGTCCGCAATATCATTGCTCGGACAGCTCCTTGGAACGGCGGTCGGCAGCCATCACGGCTTCCATGAACGCAGCCCGGACGCCTCGATTCTCGAGCTCAAGGAGTGCGGCGGCCGTGGTCCCGGCGGGACTTGTCACCATTTCACGCAGAATCGCGGGATGCTCGGCGGTTTCCTTGGCGAGTTCGGCCGCGCCGAGGATGGTTTGGACAGCCAGTGCTTGAGCGAGTTTGCGGGGAAGTCCGCATGCGACGCCTCCGTCGGCGAGGGCCTCCATAACGAGAAAAATATAAGCAGGTCCGCTGCCGCTGAGTCCGGTGACGGCATCTAGATTTTTTTCAGCGACAGGATAGACCTCGCCGATGCTTGAAAAAATTGCTGTGGCGTGTGCCTGATCCTCGTTTGTCACACTGGAATCACAGGCGAAAGCTGTAGCGGACCGGCCGACCATGGCGGCGGTGTTGGGCATGGCGCGGATCACGCGGCAGCCAGGAGCCATCTCGCGGAGGCTGTCGATGCTGAGTCCGGCAGCGATGGAAATCAGGAGCTTGCCTGAAAGATTGTCTTCGGTTTGTGCCAGGGCCTTGGCGGCGTCTTGGGGCTTCACGCAAAGAATCACCACCGAGGCGGCTGCGGCGGTATCGGCATTGGATGTCAGGATTTGAACGGCTGTCGCATCGCTCAGGCTCTGCAGAAGATCGGGCTCGGGACAGGAGACAAAAATATCGGAGGCATTGCAGACCTTGCCGCGCAACATGCCATGAATGATGGCGGATGCCATTTTGCCAGCGCCGATAAATGCGTATTTCATTGCACGAAGGGTAAATCTCCCGGCGTTTTTTGCAAATTTTCTGTTCGAAATCTTGGTATCAATCGAGCGTGCTGATCAGCCATTCTTGCATGGTCGCATAGATGTTGAGCTGGATGAGGGCATATTCACGAGGATCATCGGGATCGCCAGGGGCGCGACCCATGTCCTTTTCGGTGAAATGGTGCAATTCGGCTAGGGCCAGTCGGGCTTGGTTGAGGGCGCTTAGCCAGTGATCCATATGTGGGGGCGGAATCACGAAGGCGGCGGTCCCGTCGGCCTTTTTTTTGCCGCGCCGGAGGTCGGCATCCACCGCCTCTCGGGAGGCTTGAAACTCGGCATAAAGTTCGGGCTGAATGTAGGCCTTCCAGTCTTGGCAGACTTCATCGGCCTCGTCGGCGGGCATGGGATAAAATCGCGCCTCCACATCGGGATCCGACGACTCGGCGGCTTTGGTGATGTGCTGCAGGATTTCGAAGAGGGGAGGCTCGATGCCCTCGAAGCTCAGCGTCCCATTGTCTAAAATTCGCACATTCACCATTACGATTGGGGTGCCTTTTCCAAGGTCGCCAGGAGAAGGTGGGAGTGGAGTTGCTGGACGTAGAGCTCGGCTTTCTCTCGCTCGCCAGTCCAGACGATCGAGCGTCCGCTGTTATGAACTTCCATCATGTGCTTCTCCGCTTGTGTGCGTGAAAAACCAAGCACTCGACGGAATACGAGAGCAACGTAGCTCATGAGATTCACGGGGTCGTTGTGAACCACGACATTCCAAGGCGGGCTGAGATCGTGTTTTTCCTTGGTTTGGAATTCCGGTGTGGCGATCGAGGACATGGCGGGGCTAGGCGGCGCAGAGACCGGACTGGGAGGGTGGAATGGCTTGGATGCACGTTTCGACGCAGGGCCAAAGATCGCCTATCGGACTCGAGCGCAGTTCGATGAAAACAATCGCTGCGAGCACCAATGGCTCCGGCAGATGAAAAACAGCCGCTCTCGCAGCAAATACAACCGACATGTGGCCAGGGCATTCCTCGCGATCGACCGCAGCCAAGTAGCGTTCCAGCGCCGTCTCGCCCACTGGGGCGCGTGTTGAGCGGGCGATGAGGCGGCCGACGGCGCGGCTGTTTTTGGCGAGCGGACCCGCGAGGTCGAGTTTCTTGTCGACGGCGGCCAACTCGCGGAATCCCCGTTTAGCGGCCCAATATGCTGATCGAGCGGCAGGCGCAATGTGCGGGACAAAGATGGCGTCCCTCCATTGGTGAAGTTGAGCTGGAATGGTCGGGTCACCGGAGAAGGTCAACTGACCAAGGGTATCCAATGGAGGTGCACAGAACCGGGCGATACGGAATATTTCCGCTCGCGTCGCAAAGTCCGACGATTCGCCAGCCGTGTTCATTGCTCAACACTAGCACGCCCTGCCGCCTGATTTCAAGGAGTAGGCAATAGCGCCCAGACAGTAGCGGAGGGAGACTCCCCGAAAAAATCGGGGGGAGGGGGGACAATGTGGAAATGGGTTTCCGGCGGCAGAATGCCGGAAGCCGAGGCGATGAGATCGCGCGTTGTCCATACCGAGAAGTTGGTGGATAGCAAAATGGCCCCGCCCGGAGTGACAATGTCGCTGGTCGCGGCAAGGAGATCCCCGAAATCCCGCTCGACGCGGAAGGTTTTTCCCGAACCTCCGCGACCGAATGTGGGCGGATCAAGAATCACGGCGTCAAACCTGTCACCGCGCTTTGCCAAGCGTCGCAGATAGGCTGGCACATCCTCCGGAACAAAGCGGTGCGAGGTTGTGGCGATGCTGTTCAATTCGAAGTTGCGTCGACCGCGTTGAAGGGAAGACTTCGAGACGTCCACGCTCACGGTCTCCGCTCCCGCGTGCGCCGCAGCGACCGAAAAAGCGCACGTGTAGGCAAACGTATTCAAGAGGCGCGTCGGTTTTCGCCCCCTCAAAAATTCCCTATTTGCGCGCTGGTCGGGGAATAGTCCAACGGAATAACTCGCGCTGAAGTCGACCTCGTATAAAAGCCCGCTCTCGCTCACCACCTCGCGAGGGGATGCCTGAGGCTCACCGAATATCTGCGTCGGCACATCAAGCTGGCCGGGTTCCCGGACCAAGCGGCGTAGGAAAATCCGATTCAATGCCCAGCCCGCTTCTTCGGCTCGGGTGAGAAGATCTTCGGGGAGAGATCCGATATCCGAACGGCTCGAAATGAGGGCGCTTGCGCCGAAGCGCTCGATCCAAAAATCCCTGCCCATAGCGACGCGGTAGGCCGTTGTTCCCTCCGCTTCCAGATTGTGGAGCAGGGCATCCGTGATCCAATGCGTCATGGGCATGGCACCGAGGGCGGGATCGGGCAATCCAACGTCTCCGCGATGGCGCGAAGGAGTTCGAATTGCAGGTCGTTGACGGTGCCGTCATGCAAAACCAAGGCGGCACACGCGTGAAGAAGAGATCGCTTAATGGCCGGAGAGGCTTCAGCTAAGCGGTCGAGAGAGGCGTCGAATTCGTTGAGGTGGACCTGAGCTTCCCGTGCAAAAGGATACGCCTTGGAATCCTTGCCCAACTTTTCCACTCCTGCCTGGAAGGCCAGATCCCAACCGGACTCGTTAGATTCGTCGGTATTCGCCAAAGCAGAAAATATCCGACAAACATCCGGAAGGAGAGGGGTGATCTTGCGGTAGTGTATGCGGGGCGGTGTGGGCTTCGAGAAGGCAGCGTCGAGATGACGCAGAAGAATCTTTTGAAGCGTGTATTCGAAGAGGTAGACCTGCCCGTCAGCTTCGATCAGTTTTTTCACATTTGCGCGGAATGTGCTGTATTCGTGCGGCGAGAGGCGTCGGAGCGAGGGGATCGCCATATCCACTAAAGCGAACTTTTGTGCGGAACCCAATTCGCTGCGGCGAACGAGTGTCTCGCGGATCGCGGCCTGCATCGCGTTATCCACCTCAATGGTGTCGAGGGAGTCGTTTGAGTCGTCCGCGAGCAATGCATAAACGAGTGCACAGGCACCATGGACATCATGGACGGCGGTGCGGGAAAAATCCGGCAACCCCGCCAACATGGAAACAGCGGCTGCTACGTGAGGTTCCCCCGGTTCGGTGACAGGAAGCGGCGGCGGTGTTGGTTCTGTGCGAGAGGCTTCGAAATGCGGAGCAATCTGGGCGATGCGATCCTCTATCGGAGGATGTGTGGCAAAGAGGTTCAGCCAAGGCACGGCGAGTCCGTTTCCAAAAAACAGATGACTGGCTTCCTCGGCTCTCGGGTTTTCTAACTTCGATGTGAGTTGGCCGATTTTCCGCAGCGCGCCCGCAAGACCATCCGGGTTGCGAGTGAACTGCACCGCAGAGGCATCGGCGAGATACTCGCGCTGACGGCTCACGGCGGCCTTGATGAGCTTGCCAAAAAAGACCCCGATCCACCCCACGATGTAGAGCGCAATGCCGGCAACGAAGAGGGCGGCGGTGATCGAGCCACCGTTCTTGTTGTCACTCGAGCGGCTTCGGGGCTGCGAGGAGGCTGCGATGCGAAATAAAATCCCGCCCATGATTGCCAAAAAGAGAATCCCGTTGAGCAGACCCATGAGACGGATATTGAGCCGCATGTCGCCGTTGAGAATGTGGCTGAACTCATGGCCGATCACGCCTTGGAGTTCGTCGCGCGTGAGTTGGCGAAGGCAACCGCGTGTGA
>CAIWSO010000138.1 GCA_903915315.1 uncultured Spartobacteria bacterium
AGTCTAATCACGCAACCTTATGCAGAACTGGGAAAAATGGCGGAAAAGTTCGCAATGGAGCATGGCTGCATTTTAAAATCGATGTTTCCAGGGCCATGGCACCCGAGTACACACCTATACATTTTTTCTCCGTGCAGTTTTCTCTAACGCTGATCATTCAAAAAGCTTTCCAAAGGTATGAAGCTTTTCCCTGTCACCCCTTTTTTGTTCGATGCAACTGGTAAGCCCAATGGTATGGAGTGAATTTCTTTGAATGGACAGGGTTGGGAAGGGGTTGGGAAGGGGTTGCTGCAGACCTTAGCCCTAAGAAAGTGCGTAATCATGTGTGGGATACATTAAAAGGTAAGGGTAGGTTAGAGTGGGAAGGGGTTATTTGCCGCATAAGAAAAATCAAAGAAATTGGAAAAGAAGTTTTTTATATAGCCGAGAATTAACCGGCGCCCACTCCTGCCCACTGGGTCCCAATACAGCAAAGTGTTTTTCGTTTAGTTTCTTGCATTGGGAATAGGTCTCCTCAGACCCTGGTGCAACTCATGCAAAATTCAACCACCACCATGGTAAAGGAATCTTTTACTACAGGAAACAAGCAGGTTTCCCCGAAGGGGCAGGCAGGTTATCTTATGCGAGGTTACTAGGTTGACAAGTTACAAGAGATTGTGATCTCAGATTGGATGTCGTCAAATGCTAATATGTCTTTGGGTATCGCGGCTTTGGATGTCGAAAGCTTCAGGTTTCTTCTCAGATGAAGAAAAGGCTGATTCCTGCCAGGGTGTAGGTGGGCGCGAAACAACAACCGCGATGGGGTACGGGGTCGCTTAAATGCCAATTCATTTTTTTGAATGGGTTGTATATGCTTACTTATGTATATGTAAGCATATCTTCCGTCTGCAAATTAGGGGTGATGATTTTGCCGTCTTTGTTCTGCTGCTGCCTCTCTGGGAATTGGCTGACGTCCTCTGCCTCTTCTTTTTCCGTTTCGGGGAGCAAAATGGAGAAAGAATCCGAAACCAGACCATCAATAGCATACTTGTTTCCAAACTTAAATTCCCCATTCATGGTTTCTCCACCCTGCTCCCAAGTCACAATACAAAACCCGCAATCGTACACGATGCGGTTTAGCGTAAGGAGCATTGATTGAAAGTTGGGCTGAGAATAGTATTGGTTCGCAAGATAACCTAACAAGCCGCCTTTATTTCTCAACATCGGCTGAGGAATTATGGCAAGCTTATGGCAGTAACGGATTCCGAGAAAGGATTGGAATCAACCCCAAGTTTTATGATCTAAGTATTTCACCACAAGTTTTTTAATTCGTCTTTCTGCTGATGAGCCGGCATGGGGAACAAACAACTCAACAGCAGAGGATCGGCTATTCGATGACGCCTGGGCACTATCAAAATTGACGCTGACACAAAAATTCCGCAACTTGTTGCGCCATAGTTATGAAGGCGTTAGACAGATTCGCGCTTCGCAATCCCAATTCCGCAATCAATCAGATCCGTCGCAGGCTGACCACGCAGGCGCGGAATTCGCCGCTGAGGTCGAGTTGCAGGGATTTGCCTTTGAGTGTTGCCTGCAAACCATGTTTTTCAGGCCAAGCCTCCTCGATTTTGCAACCTCTCTCGGCGAGTGGGATTTGCACGGACTTCGGAAACGCTTTGCCGAAGGTGTGGGCGACGAGCAGGGCGCGTTTGCCATTCTTCGAGGTGCGCAGTACGGACTGCCAACCCTGCGGGTGACGCCAACTCTTGCCGGTCTCGGCGTGGAAGGTGGAATGGCCGTCGCGGATGATTGGATATACGCGCCGGTAGAGTTCCATGGCCGAAACGCTGAGCTTCCACTGTGCTGGTGAAAGGTCGTGGAGTTTGCCGGAAAGGCACATTCGACCGAGGAAGGTCGCGGCAAGCGAGTAGGCAAGGCGCTGTGAGGTGGCGATCAGTTCTGGAAAGTGAGGAATCCAAAGGTTTCATCGGCGAACCCAGGTATGCCTTCGTGGCTGAAATCTTGGTAAACGAAAGGCGTTTTTTTTGAGCGGATGTTGTTGTAAACGGCATACTGTGTTGAAGGGGGGCAGATGGGGTCTTGGAGCGTGAGCGCCATCACTACCTCCCCTTGAATGCGGGGAGCCAGGTGGTGCACATCGATGTAGCCGAGGGTTTCGAAAATCTTGGCGCGTTTTTTGGAGAGGGGATCAAAGCTCCGTAGGTAGGTTCTCAACTCGGCGTAGGCATCCTTGGCTAGATCCAACTCCCATACGCGCTGGTAGTCGGAAAGGAAGGGGTAGACCGAGACGCAGCGGGTGATGCGGGGTTCCAGCGCGGCGCAGGCGATGGAGAGCGCTCCGCCTTGGGAGGCGCCATTGGTGGCCAGTCGCGCGGCATCGATCTCTTCGAGCGAGGCGATGACGCGGGCAAGTTGAACGGTATCGAGGAAGATCGAGCGATAGAGGAGCTTTTCGGGGCCATCCGCGAGACCGCGAATGATGTGGCCTTGGAGTGTGTTACCTGTCGTTCCGCCCACATCCTCGCTGCGACCTGCCTGACCGCGGCAGTCCATCGCCGCGACGGCGACGCCCTCTCCCGAGTAGCGTAGCTTGTCGATCCAATCGCCGCTGTTCCCCGCATACCCATGGAATTCTAGGATTGCGGGGTGTGCCATGGAGGGATTTTTGGGACGCACATATTTTGCGTAGATTCTGGCGCCCCCTACGCTCGTGAAAGTCAGGTCAAACGCCTCGCTGTTCGAGGGGCGAATCTGCTCGGTGAGTATCAGTTCGGGCTTTGGATCTATTGAATCCAGCTCCCGTAGCGCGCGGAGCCAGTATTCATTGAAGTCTGCGGGCTTCGGGTTCGTTCCGGCGTAGGTTTCGAGTTCGTGGAGTGGTTTGTCGAGGCAGGGCATGGTTGGGTGGTGTGATTTTTGGCGGAAGGATTTTGCTGGATTCGATTTATTTTTGTTTTGCGAGGCGGGCACGAAGCGGCGTCTCTGCTGAATACAAAGGCGGCGTTGCCGAGCAAGTCGGACCCCGTCGGCGCGGCGTCCTCTGGCAAACGATGACCCGCCGACTTTTCAGGTCTGCCCGTAGGTCGCGGTGGGGCCGTGTTTTCGGAGGAAGTGGCGCTCGGAGAGGGCCAGTGAGGGTGGCTTCGCAGAGGGATCGAGCGTGAGGGCGTGGTATGCCATGTCGGCGACGATTTCGAGGGCGACGGCGTTTTCGACGGCCTTGGCACCCGATGGCCCCCATGCAAACGGGCCGTGGTTGCGCACCAGAACGGCCGGGATTTCCATGGGATTCAGCCCCTCAAAGCGCTCGACGATGACATTTCCGGTCTCCCATTCGTAGGCATCGGAAATCTCGGAGGCCGTGAGGGCGCGGGTCACAGGAACCTCGCCGCGAAAGTAGTCGGCATGGGTGGTTCCAAGCAGCGGAATGCCGCGTGCCGCTTGGGCAAAGGCGACCGCCTTGCGAGAGTGCGTGTGCACGACCGAGCGGATGCCGGGAAAGCCGAGAAAGAGTCTGCGATGCGTCGGGGTGTCGGATGAGGGATTGAGGGTTCCCTCGACCACGCGGCCGTCGAAATCGACGATGACCATGTCCTCGGCCTTCAAGGCCGAGTAGGCAACGCCGCTGGGCTTGATGGCAAAAACACCAGCCTCGCGGTCACAGACGCTCACATTGCCGAAGGTCAGATCGACAAGACCTGAAGCGGGCAGCGCAGCATTGGCGGCGCGGCATTCTTCGCGGATCGCCTCGTAACGGCTCAAGCGACGAATCCTCCGGCGATGTGGTGATAAACCTCGTTGGCGCGGAGTTCCTGGCGGAAAGCTCCCGCTTCCGTTTTGTCTCCAATGACGACGCACTCGATACCGGCGATGGTGGCGAAGTCTTCCAAATGCTCGCGAGTGACCGTGTAGCTGAAGCCTGTGTGATGTGCGCCTCCCGCATGAATCCAGGATTCGCAGGCGGTGGCAAAATCGGGCCGGCATTTCCAGACAGCGCGAGCCACTGGGAGGTTTGGCAAAGCGTGCGGTGGTTGGATGGCATCGACTTCGTTGACCAAAAGGCGGAAGCGGTTGCCGAGATCGATGAGCGAGGCGTTCAACGCACTGCCAGCGGGTGCATCGAATACGAGGCGAACGGGATCCTCCTTGCCACCGATGCCCAGCGGATGGATCTCGCACGAGGGCTTGGACTGCGCGATGGATGGGCAAATTTCCAGCATGTGAGAGCCAAGGACGAGGTGGTTGTTGGGTTCCAGATGATAGGTGTAGTCCTCCATGAACGAGGTCCGTCCACCGAGATCGGAGGCGATGACTTTCATGGCGCGGAGCAGGGCGGCTGTTTTCCAATCCCCTTCGGCGCCGAAGCCGTAGCCCTCGGCCATGAGGCGCTGAACGGCGATTCCGGGCAGTTGCTTGAGTCCATGCAAATCCTCGAAGGTGGTAGTGAATCCTTTGAATCCCCCTTGCTTCAGAAAAGCCCTCAAAGCGGCCTCGATACGAGCGGCCTCACGCAGCGAGGCGTGGCGCTCCCCGCCCTTGGCAAGAGCTGGCGCCAATTGGTAACTGGCGGCGTATTCATCGCAGAGCGCGTTGATTTCGGAGTCGGCAATGCCCGATTGGATCGCCACGAGATCGCCGATTCCATAGCCGTTCACTGAAAAACCGAATTTCATTTCGGCCGAAACCTTGTCACCTTCCGTGACGGCGACCTGACGCATGTTGTCACCGAGGCGGGCGAACTTAGCACCCTGCCAATCGTGCCATGCGCGGGTGGCGCGGACCCATGCGCCGATGCGGGAGATCACTGATTCGCTTTGCCAGTGCCCTGCGACGACCTTTCGCGCGAGACGCATGCGCGTGTGAAGGAACCCCGCCTCGCGGTCGCCATGGGCGGCTTGGTTGAGGTTCATGAAATCCATGTCGATCTCCCCCCATGGCAGATCGCGGTTGAACTGGGTGTGCAAATGCAGGAATGGCTTCCGCAGCGCGGAGAGGCCGCCGATCCACATTTTTGCGGGAGAAAATGTGTGCATCCACAGAATCAACCCGGCGCAATCGGGATTGGCATTGGCCTCGAGAATCGTCGCGCGGATGGCGTCGGGTGTGGTGAGGACGGGCTTGAAAACAACAGTCAGCGGGAGTTTTTCGCCAAGGCCGCCAGCGATCGCCTGCGAGTTGGCAGCGACTCGCTTGAGGGTTTCGGGGCCGTAGAGGTGTTGACTGCCGGTGAGGAACCAGATTTCAGGTGTTTTCATTTTTGGGATTTGGATTTGATGGTGAGGAGTTCTTTCATGACGCCCGAGAGATCGGCTTTGCGGTTCACACCTCCGAATGCGTCGTGAAGATTTTGATAGAGCGCGAAGAGGCGGTCATAGGTCTTGCGAGCCGCCGCACGGGGTTTGTATTCGATGTCTTTGAGCGAGGTCATCGCTTTCTGGGCAGCCGGGAAATCCTTGAAAACTCCCGCCAATACGGCAGCCGAAACCGCCGAACCCAAGGCGCAGGCCTGCGAGGAGCCCGCCACCAACATCGTGCGGCCGGTGACATCAGCGTAGATTTGCATGAGGAGTGGATTTTTTTCCGCAATGCCGCCGGCGCAAACGATGCGTTTCACGGGCACGCCGTAGGACTCGATCCGCTCAATGATCGTTCGCGCGCCGAATGCCGTGGCCTCGATGAGCGCTCGGTAAATTTCCGCCTTGGTGGTGTGCAGCGTCGTTCCCAAAAGCAAACCGCTGAGCATCGGATCGACCAGAACCGTGCGGTTGCCGTTGTTCCAATCAAGCGCCAGCAGACCGCTGCCGCCGGGTTGGAGCGTGGTAGCCTCCTTGGCCAGGCTCGCGTAGAGGGCTGCGTCGCCCTCGCAGACGGATTCGATCCACCATTTGAAAATATCGCCAACAGCGGACTGGCCGGCCTCGATGCCGAAAAAGCCGGGCAGG
>CAIWSO010000139.1 GCA_903915315.1 uncultured Spartobacteria bacterium
AGAGTTTTACTGAGCGACTGAGGATGCGGGTTTCTCGCATTTTGCTGAAGTAGCGCTCGGTGAAGAACAGGGCTTGGAGCAGGCGCTTTTCGCGCAATCCGTTTTTTTTGCGCAAGCGGATTTTTGAGCACAGGCAGATTTTTGAGCACAAGCACAGGCAGACAAAGATAGAACGAATGCAGCTAAAAACGCAGAAGTTAGGATTTTTTTCATGTATTGAATTTGGATTGGGAGTCTTCATCTGCCTTAATTAGCCAATGCCTGTCAACGAAGATCTAGAAAGCCTTTCGCCTGAGATTTTGAGGGGAAAGGAAGAATGGACAACAACGAGCGGCAGGGTCTGGACTATCCACCACTACACCATGGCAGGCTCCACCAATGATATCTGCCGCTCATTACCGCCGTGGCATGCCGTGTGTGCTGACACCCAATCGCGGGGGCGCGGACGCTTCGGCAGGAGTTTTGTTTCGGACCCAGGTGGGCTTTGGCTATCCGCCTCACTTCCAGCCTCCCCTCCCCGTTCGCTCTGGGACGGATTTTCCCTGCGCGTGGGGGCTTCGCTATTAGAGTATGCACGCTCGCTTGGCCTTCCCGACGTTCGCTTGAGGTGGCCGAACGATCTCCTCTGCGCCGACCGCAAGCTTGCCGGCCTTCTCATAGAACACCCATCCACCGGCGTCATCGTTGTCGGCATCGGACTAAATATCACCAACCAGCCTTGGATTGAAGCTCCCGAGCTTATTTCCTCAACAACATCCCTCGCCGCGCAGATGACTTCGCCTCCGTCAATCATGGAAGTAATGCAGGGCATTTTGGAGGCAATCACCAAGGGGCACCAACAAATGATTGATGGCGGCATGGCCACTGCAATCAACGAACTGAACGAAAGTTGGACGAAATCCCGCCCAGTGAAGCTAACCCTTTCCGATAGTCGAATCATCTCGGGATCCTTTATCGGCCTAGATTCGATGGGGCATCTTCGGATTCAAGACGCATCCGGAAACGAGATTGTGATCGAGCATTATTTAGTCCAACGGCTTCGTGAACTGGCCACGTGATCCATCAAACTTTTGGACAAAACGGCCTCAAACTCCTACCAATATCTTCCGCATGAGCAGTCCCAATCTTGATGTCCGCGATGTAGCCAGACTGGCCCGCATCGAACTCACCGACGAAGAAGCCACTAAATTCCAAGCCCAACTCAGTCGGGTGCTGGAATACGTGGAGCAACTGGGGGCATTGGATGTCTCTCAAGTCGAACCCACAGCTCACGCGAACCCTGTATTTAATGTATTCCGCGAAGACGTGGCTCATCCCGGCTTGGACCGAAAAGTCGTTCTCGCCAATGCCCCGCACAGCGCAAACAACCTCGTCGTCGTCACCAAAGTGATTGAATAAAAAATGAGCGCCATCACCGATCTCACCATTTCTGAACTTCAGGCGGGCTTCCGCCGCGGCGACTTCACGCCTGCAGATGCCGTCCGCGCACTCGAGGATCGCATCGCCAGCGTGGATCCTTCCGTCGGAGCCTACCTGTCCCGCGACTTCGATACCGCCTTGGCCGCCGCGGAGAAGGCCGATATCAGCCTGCCGCTGGGTGGCGTTCCGATCGGCATCAAGGATGCCATCAACGTACTTGGCGAAAGCTGCACGTGTTCCTCGAAGATGCTCGCCGGTTACAAATCTCCCTACGATGCCACTGTCATCAGCAATCTACGCGCGGCGGGAGCGATTCCGTTCGGTCGATTGAACATGGATGAGTTTGCAATGGGTTCCTCGACCGAGAATTCCGCCTATCAAATCACCCGCAACCCTTGGGATACGTCACGCATTCCGGGTGGCTCGAGCGGTGGCTCGGCGGCCTCCGTTGCCGCTCGCGAGGCGTTCGCGACTCTCGGCAGCGATACCGGCGGTTCGATCCGCCAACCCGCCGCGCTCTGTGGCGTGGTCGGCCTCAAGCCAAGCTATGGGCGGGTTTCCCGCTACGGCCTCGTCGCATTTGCTTCGTCGCTTGACCAGATCGGACCGATCGCCCGCACGACTCGCGATTGCGCCGGAATTCTGAATGCCATCACAGGCAAGGATCCACATGACTCTACCTCACTCGACTTGCCCGCAGAGGATTTCACCTCCCAGCTCGGCCGCGACCTCAAGGGGGTCAAAATCGGAATCCCTCGCGAATATTTTGTCGATGGAATGGATAAGCGGGTCCGTGAAAAAGTCGAAGCCGCCATCCGCCAATGTGAACATCTCGGTGCGGAGTTGGTTGAAGTTTCCCTTCCCCACACATCCTATGCCGTGGGCGTCTATTACATCATCGCGACAGCCGAGGCCTCTGCGAATCTCGCCCGCTTTGATGGCGTCCGCTATGGTCACCGCTCACAAAACCCGAAAGATCTCTTGGATCATTATATGCGAAGCCGCGAGGAGGGATTTGGCAGTGAAGTCAAACGCCGCATCATCCTCGGCACTTACGTCCTCTCGAGCGGTTACTACGACGCCTACTACCTACGCGCTCAAAAAGTCCGCACGCTGATCCGTCAGGATTTCACAAACGCATTCGAGAAGGTGGACGCACTCATCTGCCCAACCTCGCCGGACTTGGCATTCAAAATCGGCGAGCGAACAGATGATCCGCTTCGCATGTATCTCGCCGACATTTTCACAATCGCAACAAACCTAGCCGGCATTTGCGGAATCAGCGTCCCATGCGGACTCGTTGAAGAGGAGGGCAAGTCCCTCCCAGTCGGCCTTCAATTTCTAGGAAAAGCGATGGATGAATCCCGACTACTGGGCATCGCCGACGCCTTCGAGAGCAGTCAAGCAATCGCGCGACCACCCATCGGGTAGTCGCTACCATTTTTGAAAGGCTCAGTGGATTTCCACTGGGCACTTCGGCATCGCGCGAAGGAATGCCCGACCGTATGGCTTGGATACGATGCGGCTATCTAGAATGACGATGGTGCCGGTGTCGGATTTGCTTCGAATGAGGCGCCCTACGCCCTGACGCAGTTTCAGAATCGCCTCGGGCAACGAGTAGCTTTCAAATGCGCGCCCCCCCTCCGCCTCGATGGCCTCCAGTCTGGCTTCTGTGAGAGGATGGTCCGGAGTGGCAAAGGGCAGGCGTGTGATGATGACATTCGAAAGTGCCTCGCCTGGCACGTCCACGCCGGTCCAAAAACTGGAAACCCCAAAGAGAATGCTATGCGAATTATCTTTGAACTCCTGCACCATTCGCTGGGTCGGCATTCCTCCGCCTTGAACAAGCAACTGCCAACCCTTTTTCTCAAAGTGATCTTCCAATGCCTCCGCGACCGCGCGCATCGTCTGGTAACTCGTGAAAAGAACAAAAGCCCGGGCTTCACTTTTTTCGGTAAAATGCCCGATCCACTTAGCCAGTGAGCTTTCATAGGCGGGATCCTTCGGCTCCGGCATTTTTTGTACGAGGTGCAACTGCATTTGCTTTTCGTAATCAAATGGACTGCCGATTTGCAGAGCGGGAATCTCCTCCGCCCCCACGCGATTGCGAAAGTAGGAGAGATCTGGTGAGCCGGTAGAAAGCGTCGCGCTCGTCAGCACCGTGCAAGCCCCTTCGCGAAAAAGAAGCCGCCGTAAGGCCTCGGCTAAATTCACCGGAGCCGTACGGAGGGTGCAAAATTGCTCTGTGCGTCCGTATTGCTCGACCCAATAAACGTGATCGGGTTCCTCGAGCGAGAGGAAGTCCGTTATCCCTGCGCGGGCTGTGCGAATCTTTCGCGCGGCTTCCTGGAGTTCCGATGTATGCTGCTCGTCCTTGCATTTGCCGGCTTCCAGCGAAATCAACTCGCCCAACCGGGCAAGGGAGCTGCAGATTTCGCCACCTTCCGCGAGACCCGGCTCCCGGACTCGAAACTCACGTCCCCGCTTGAATGTGCACCCATTCGCAACTTGGTTGAAAAAGCCGTCTGCGACCGGCAACACCTCGCTCACCACTCCGCAAGCCGCTCCGTTTTTCAGCATTTGAAAAAGCCCTTTTTTGGTGCGCGGATTGTAGAGACGTTGAATGATGCGGCGTAAGCCCAATTGAGAAAGCTCCATCCCGATGTGGCGGGCGGCGACCTCCTCGAGCGTGTGCGCTTCATCGAAAACAACGAAGTCGTTGGCAAAAAGAAGCCCTCCAGTGCGGTTCTCTGCATCGTCCACCGCATTGAGCAAGGTGAAGAAAAGAGCATGGTTCAAGACAACCATCTTCGCATTGGCCACTCGACGGCGAAGCGACTGATAGAAACATCCCGAAGCAGGCCCACACGACTTGGGCGTGCAAAGGTGCTGCTCACTGCGGACCTCTTCCCAAACGGCAGGATCGGGTTGCTCCAGAAAATCACTCAGCGAACCGTCTTTTGTTTTTAAACTCCACTCTCGGATGCGCTCCAACTCGGGATGCTGGATAGGCGTGAAAAGTTCCTTGGCCTGCCCTAGCGCACGCGCCAATCGCGTGGTGCAAAGGTAATTTTGCCTCCCCTTTAGCAACACCGCCTCAAACTCATCGGGAATGAGTTTTTGCACGAGTGGAATATCTTTATACATCAACTGCTCCTGCAGAGCGATCGTGTGGGTGCAGATCACCGCCTTGCGCTTCGTGCGAATTGCATGGAGTGCAGCGGGCACCAAATAGGCCAAGGATTTTCCGACACCTGTTCCCGCCTCCACCACCAAATGACCGCATTGCTCCAAAGTCGCAGCCACCGCTCCCGCCATTTGCTGTTGCTCCGGACGATACTCAAAACTAGCAGCCCCAGAGAGCTGCCCGGTCTCGGAAAACATCTCCTCTATTTCCTGCTGAAAAATGGATGGGCCACCGGCACCAAAATCCTCCCGGATCGAAATCATGCTGAAATGTTATGGCCCCGCCGACCGCAAGCAAGCCTAGGCGGGTGGAACCTCTTCGAAAATCTCGCATCGAATCCATGATGGGATTTGACCTCAACCCCAGATCTAGCGTATTAATAATACCAGACCAAGGTGAGGTGGCTGAGTGGTCGAAAGCAGCGCTTTGCTAAAGCGCCGTAGTCCAAAAGGCTACCGAGGGTTCGAATCCCTCCCTCACCGCCA
>CAIWSO010000140.1 GCA_903915315.1 uncultured Spartobacteria bacterium
AATTTGGCCCAGGCGCTTTTCGCAGCGGACGCCCAAGCCGCGCTAGGCATCGTCGCCATGCAGTCCGAGGCTGGTAAGGATCTTTCCCGCCTCACGGCCGAGCTCATTGGGCATCTCCGTGACAGGCTCGTCGCGCAGGCCTGCGGTGGCGAAGTCGAAGTTCCTCAAGCCAAGCTTCTCGAACTCATCGAGCACTTCGGCGGCGCTGAATCCGCCATGAAGTGGGTCGCCGACAAAAAACTCCAACTCGATGTAGCGGTCATCAAGGCTCTCCACCTCCTCGATGAGACCAGCCTCACGGACGTCATCGATGCCTTGTCCGGACTTTGCAGCGGCGAAGTGCCAGCCCCACGTCCCGCTCGTCCACTGGCGCCATCGCGTCCAGTAGAACAGCGTTCCCCTGAGCCTGCCCCCGTTTTCACTCCCAAGGCCGTTGAGCCCGTGGTTTCAGCCCCAGTATCAACTCCAGCGCCACTGCCGAAGGTTGCCGAGTCTGCACCGCCCAAGGACGTCGAATCTCGGATAGATGCCCCCACATCGTGGGAAAAAATCGCTGCCGAATTCGCGAAGAATTCCTTCATTCGTTTCGGTTGGTTGCGTGACGGGGTATTTGACCGCGTCGAGGATGGAAAGGGTATCGTCCGCTTTCCTGTGTCCGCCAAGGACTCCGCCAGTTCGATTTTCATGGAGCAGGGGATCAAGGATATCGAGTCGCGCTTCCTGAAAGATTTGGGAAAACCGTTGCGTATCGTGTTTGAATTCGATGAGCAACTCGAGCCCGAGATCCCCGAAGAAATTCGTGAGGAACCCGCCCCAGCGCCTGCTCCCGTGGTCGAATTGGCCGCACCGGCAGTTCCTGTTGATCCCATGGAGGACTTTCTTAATGATCCGCTCATAGAAAAAGCCCTCGAAATATTCAAAGGCACACTTCAGACTCCAACTGTATGAACATCGCAAAAATGTTAAAAGAAGCCCAGCGCATGCAGGAACGCATGGCTGATGCGCAAGCGGACCTCTCGAACCGGATCGTCGAATCCACCTCCGGCGGCGGAAAAGTGAAAGTCACCGCCACCGGCGCCGGCGACATCACCGCGATCAAAATTGATCCGCAGGTGGTCGATCCGACCGATGTCGAGATGCTCGAGGATCTCGTTCTCAGCGCCGTTCGGCAAGCGGTCAACGATGCCAAAAAAATCGCCGGAGACGAGATGGGTAAGCTCACCGGCGGCCTCAAAATCCCTGGCCTTTCAATGTAATGTCAGTCTGCTCCGACAAATGGATTCGCCGAATGGCGAAAGAAAAAGGAATGATTGAGCCGTTCGTGGACGGACAGATCAAAACAAACGCTGACGGGGGACGAGCGATCAGTTACGGGCTTTCCAGCTACGGTTACGACCTCCGCGTCTCGAATGAGTTTAAGGTTTTCACCAATGTCTACGGCAGCGTCGTTGACCCCAAAGCTTTTGATGACCGTTCTTTTGTGGATATGGAGACCGATGTCTGTGTGGTGCCGCCGAATTCTTTCGCGCTCGCGCGCAGTGTCGAGTATTTCCGGATTCCCCGCGAAGTGCTCACGATTTGCGTCGGAAAATCCACCTATGCCCGCTGCGGTATCATTGTGAATGTGACCCCATTTGAGCCGGAGTGGGAAGGGCATGTGACCTTGGAGATTTCCAACACGACGCCACTGCCTGCGAGAATCTACGCGAACGAAGGCCTCGCCCAAGTTGTCTTTTTCCTCGCCTCCGAGGTATGCGAGACCAGTTACGCAGATCGGGCTGGAAAATACATGCACCAACGCGGAATCACGATTCCACGGTAGTGAAGGACGCGCTAGCTGTCATGGCTGGTGGGGCGGTTGGAAGCTTAGCGAGGTGGTTCGTCTATGTGCTTTTGGCGAACTTCCGTTGGGCGGCAGACTTCCCCTACGCGACGCTTTTTGTAAACGTCTCGGGATCCTTCGGCATCGGCCTGTTAACGGCCATTTTGAGTGATGAGGGCCTTCTCAGTGCGCCGCCGAGTATTCGCACGCTGATAATGGCCGGCTTCTTCGGTGGCTTCACGACCTTCTCCGCATTCAGTCTTCAAACACTCGATCTCATACGCAGCAATGCCTGGTTGGAGGCGTGGCTGAATATCCTCCTCAGCATCACCCTCGGCCTCGCCGCCGTGTGGCTAGGCAGCCATACCGCTCATTTGTTAAGTCCAGCGTCAGGAAAGTGACGGCGCAGGTAGGCTAATCGACTTCCCTGCAGCGCCCTTCGAGTCCTCTACGATGGGAATATGTCCCAAGGTTTAACGTTGGCAGGCAATGAAAGGTCTCGGCGAGACTTGTCGAAAGATAGGCCTTGGGTTATCAAAACTTCCCACGTGCGATGTAGCCCGTATTCCCATATTTATGGGGAATGAAAACGACAATCGAACTTCCTGATGAACTTTTTCAGCGGGCCAAGGTGATGTCGGCCGAGCGTGGTACCACGTTGAAGGAGATCATGGTTCAAGCATTACAATTGTGGTTTCGCACCCCGGAGAAAGACGAGGAAAAGGAGCGCCAAGCGACCGTGAAGCGTTTGCTCAAGTCGATGAGGGCCTCCAATTCGGAGCCGATGAGACCTCTCAAGCGAGAGGAAATCTATGAGCGCTGAGGCGTTCTTGGACGCCAATGTGCTGCTCTATGCGAGTTCCAATGCGGCAGAGGACAAGGTGAAAAGAGATCGAGCCCAAGCGTTAATGATGGAGGCTCCATTTGCGTTGTCCGCCCAAGTCTTGCAGGAGTACATCGCCAACGCGCTGAGAAAGAAACAACTTGGCATCAGTGAGGCAAACATAGAAGCCATGCTGGAACTCGCGGCGACATCGATCGTCTTGCCGGTCACTCTCGAGTTGATTATCGCCGCAGTGCGAATCCGGCGCCGGTTTCAGGTCTCGCACTGGGACGCAACGATCATTGCGGCTGCTCAGGAGCTGGGCTGCAGCACCCTTTATTCCGAAGACTTCAATCACGGTCAGAATTTCGACGGAGTCAGGGTGCTCGATCCATTCAAGGGCTGATCGGGTTGTGATTCCATTGACAAACAAGTCAATCTGACCAAGTTTCTATCGAGTATGAATGCCAGCATTTATGAAGTAAAAACGAACCTCTCTCGATTCATTGAGGCGGTTGAAGCTGGAGGGGAAGTGATTGTTTCTCGGCACAAGCAAGCTGTGGCGCGCATTGTTCCGGTATTGCGCCGCCAAGGTTCCCGTATTGGAACGCTTGCGGGTCGAAAATATCGGATGGGTGAAGATTTTGGAGATCCGGTTAAGAACTCCTCCATCGCGGATGACTTTGGTGTTCCTCGCGGATGAAGCCGACCGCTGTGCGTGGTTGGTTGCTGGATACTCATGCGTTGCTTTGGATGCTTTATGGGGATAAACGATTAAAGGCATCGACGCGTCGAATGATTGATGGCGATCTGCCGTTGTATTATACCAAAAGCAGCATGCTTTTGGATTTTAGGAGAGGGGCACAGCGCGTCCCGCCTGTGTGCTTTGGCGTGCTCCTTGGTTCCGCTGGGCAGAGTGCGAGCAAGTAGACTAGTGTCCACACGGCCGAGACGGCCATTCCCCCTTTATTTTGCGCTGCAAAGTCTAATTTCAAAGAGACAATGGTATTATTCGTCGGTGA
>CAIWSO010000141.1 GCA_903915315.1 uncultured Spartobacteria bacterium
GGACTGTTGCGTTTGACGGCGGCAGAGCGACCGAGATCGGTTTCGGCTTTACCGTATCCCCCATCCGCGACGGATTTCGTAAGCAGGCTAGTGAAGGTATTTTTGAGATCGGGGACATTGATGCGATCTTGCGGGCGCTTCGGACCTGCCACGCCGGGCTGAACGGTCGAGAGATCGATGTCGATGTCCACGCTGTATTCGATATCGCCTTTTTTCGGCATTCCGAAGAGGTTTTGCGCTTTGAAATAATTTTCGAAGGCACGGCATTGTTCCGGTGTGCGGCCTGTGGCGGCGAGGTAGTTGACGGACTCGGCATCAACGGGGAAGAAGCCCATCGTGGCTCCGTATTCGGGAGCCATGTTCGCGATCGTCGCGCGGTCGGTGAGCGGAAGGGTGGCCGCGCCCTCGCCATAGAATTCCACGAATTTTCCAACCACCTTGGCGGCGCGGAGGAGCTGGGTGACATGGAGCGCGAGATCGGTCGCGGTAACGCCTTCGCGAAGCTTATTCGTGAGGTTCACGCCCACCACTTCCGGCGTCAGGAAATACACAGGCTGGCCGAGCATTCCGGCCTCGGCCTCGATGCCGCCGACCCCCCAACCAACAACGCCGAGTCCATTGATCATCGTTGTGTGCGAGTCGGTACCAACGAGCGTGTCGGGATAGTAAATCGTGCCATTTGCATCTGGAGCCGAAAGCACACCCTTCGCAAGATACTCGAGGTTCACTTGGTGAACGATGCCGATGCCGGGAGGCACAACGCCGAAAGTTTGAAAAGCTTGCTGGCCCCATTTGAGGAACTGATAGCGCTCGCGGTTGCGCTTGAATTCCATGTCCAGATTCAGCTGGAGGGCTTGAGCGGATCCATAGAAATCCACCTGAACCGAGTGGTCTACGACGAGATCCACCGGAACGAGAGGCTCAATGATGGCCGGATCTCCGTTGAGCTCTTTGACAGCAGTGCGCATGGCGGCGAGGTCCACCAGAAGCGGTACGCCGGTGAAGTCCTGAAGCACAATACGTGCGACAACAAAGGGAATTTCCTCCTGCGCCGGGGCCTTGGCCTTCCAGTTGGCCAGCGTTTCGACATCGCGGGCTTGGACTTTTTTTCCATCGCAGTTGCGAAGCACGGATTCAAGGACGATGCGGATGCTGACCGGGAGTTTAGAAATCGGGCCGACGCCAGCTTCTTCGAGAGCAGGGAGCGAGTGGAGGAACGAAGCGGATTTACTGCCGGAGTCGAAGGGGCGCAGGGTATTGAAGGGCGATGTCATGGTTTGTTTAAGTATCTGAAACATATTTCGGGGGGCGTGGGCAATAGTGATTGATGATTCGGACAACAAGTTTCCGCATGGCGCCGGAGGGATATCGGCACGGCAAACCGGCTATGCCCTATTCGAAGGGGCGCTTCCATGCGGGCAAATCGACATCCGCAGAGTGATTCGGGATTATCGGAAAGCGATCAGGAACGGCCACTTTATTAGTCGGACCATTAATCCAATGGATCCGGCGAGCAGGGCCATAGGGATCCTACCCAAACGGACGAGCGGCAACAATGCGGACTTAATGGCTGGGACTTTGGAATAAAGAATCGAGAGTCCCACGATAATCACGATCCCAATAAATTTTTGCCAGGTGCTCACATGCACCGGTCCGGGTAGAACCTGAAGTCCACTGTGAGGATCACTCAGCAATTCGAAAACGAGAATGAATCCGACATACCCGATCAAAAGGAACGCTGTGTGCTCGAGAATAGGGTATTTTTCAATGAGTCGGATGCAGGCTCCGGCAACGAACCGCAGCGCCAGAATGCCAATAAAAACCCCCGTGCAGACGACCCAAAGCTTCGGACTCATTGCCACCGCCGCCACCACGTTGTCCACGCTCAAACTCAGATCCATGATCTCAATGGCGATAATCGTACCCCAGAATCCTCTTTCGCGATGGTGCCCCTTGGGTCCGTTCTTTTCCTCAGACGCATCGTGAAAGTGGCTGCACATGAGATAAACAAGGTAGGCCGCGCCAGAGATTTTGAGCCACGGGTTCTCAATGATCCATGCCGCGAAGGCCAGGCATAATCCGCGAAAAAAATAGGCGCCGATGATTCCCAGTTTCAACGCCATGTATTTTTGTTTACCTGGCAGGTGATTGGCCATGGCGGCGATGGCAAGGGCATTGTCCACGCTCAGCAAACCCTCGATAATGATGAGGGAAACAATCACAGGCATAGCCTCAATCACTGCGGCAGAGGTCGGCATGGGGAGGCTGGAAAAAAATTCAAATATCGTGGCGAACATGGGATGTATACCTACCCTAACTATTCCTCGGCGTTTGACAAACCCCTCGTGCAAAAACTCGCATCGCTACCCTCTACACTGAAGGCAGCTCAACGGGATCAATAACGATCAACTCACTCGCGAACGGAGTTTTTCCCCACAGCGGAGTGACCGAAGCTTTGAGGCCCCGACTTTTGAAATAGCCGAGCAACTCTCTGCGAACAGGAAAATTGATCGCCCCACCACGGATCCAACCCGTGACACGCGTCCACCACTCCTGAGTCAGCGTCATCGCATACCTTAACCCCCCACCTTTGAAAGACGTCCGAATCAAGACCAGCGACCCCGCCTCAGCGGCATCCGCAAGCCGCTCGAGCATTTTTTTCTGCTCGGCGGGTTTCAGATAATGAAGGACATCGACGAGAAAAACCGTGGCTCCCCGAGGGATCGGAGTATTGAGGGCATCGTTGACTTCAAAAGCCACTTCTTCGAAGCCATAATAGCGCATCGTTTCCAGCGCATTATTGATTTTCCAGATCGAAGGGTCTACCCCCCGGTAGGCAAAGGGTATGCCTGCCGCACGCATGGATATGCCCAGCAGACCTAAGCCGCAGCCGATGTCAAGGACAGGGCGACCGCGATGGATGATGATCTTCCAAGCGGTTTTGAAAACGGGATCCCAAGCCAACTTTCCAGCGATGTAGCCCTGCAGCCACTTCGAGCGCGTGTAGGCTTGTGCGATTTGTTTATTAGAAAAGGAAGTTGCCATGTCACCGGTTGATATCGCTAAGAATTTTCTCGCGGATTGGAGCGGCGGCAACGCCCTCATCGCCAGGAAGAATTTTTCCCGTTGGGGAGCGTTTGATGGTGGCTGCCGCGAGACCGGCAGCTTGCCCCACCGCAAGGCATGTGCCAATGACTCTCAGCGCCCCCTGCGCTCGATGACTCGCGGAAATACAGCGTCCCGCCATGAGGAGATTGTCAAAATCTTTGGAAATAAGCGCCCGTAAAGGAATGTCGCACGGCTTGCTTTTCTTAGGTGCATGGGATTTCTGACCCCGCACTGTGTCTCGTAACTCAATCGGCCAAGCGGATCGGCAAACGGCATCCTCAAACTCCACCCCATCGAGAATATCCTTTTCCGTGAGGCGGTAGCGACCCTCGACCCGCCGACTGTCACGCGCCATTGTCTGGCCCGGGGATCCCTTAACCAGACAATTTTCAAACCCGGGGATGGTGGCGCGCAGATACGTTTCCAACTGCGATGCCAACTGACAACATTGAATCTGGAGGCGTGTCAGGCACTCGGGATTCAAGGGACTGTAGTGGTCCCCCTCGGACTCCAGATCAATATTCAAGCGAACTTCCTCAGGCAGACAGCTTGGCCGCATGACCGCAACGGCGAACTGCGGATCGAGCGACCCATTGCTGATGCCCTCCACGATCTTTCGTGAAAAGAGAAGCCGCGATGGCTCGTCATTGGCATCCATGGCAACACCCCCAATGGAAAAAATATACGTCGGACGCTGGAGTTCCCTGAGTTCGGTCTCCTCGTAGTCCGCTCCAGCCAGGTAGGAAAGGATCGCATCACAGCTCGCATCCACAAAGACAGCTGCCCGGATCGGCTCGGGATGCGCATCGATCTCGACAGATTCAATGACCCCAGCATCAGTCCAGACCGCTCGCAAGGTCGAGTCGAGCATCACGGTGAGAGTTTTTTCCTTTCCACAGAGACGGCTGCACTGAAGCGAGAAAAGTCGGGGCTGCTGCAAGAGCACATCCACGCGGTTCATTCTCACGGGCCCCATCGCCGCCTCAGTCTTGAGAAGTCTTTCGGTGAATTCCAGCGCGAGCCCCCCGTTAGCCGGATGCGGGACCACGTCATTGCTGATCAAATAAAGCCCGCTAATGCTGTGAACAAGGTCTTGCGAGAGGTTGACGCCCAACTCGCTCCCACGAACGAGGAGCAGTGTTTCCAATCCCTCTCTCGCGCAAGCGATGGCTGCAGCCACTCCAGCGGAACCACCACCCACTATGACAGCATCATAGTTCGATTTAGGGGAAATTTGTTCCTGAGTTTGCACGATGTTTTTCCATGTTGTTCCAGCGAAGCCTCCGCATAGTGAACGAACATAATCTGGATGGCAACCGACCGACTTCCAATCTTTAAAAAACCACCCTCCCCGCTGGTTGAATTTTGATTCAACTCGACTGACGCCATTCGCGCCCGCATACGAGACTAGCCAGCCAAGAGGAGCACGAGCGTTTGCGCGACGATGATGCGCAGCAACATGGTGAGTGGATATACAGTCGCATAAGCCACCGAGGGAGAATCGGATTTTGTGATCGCATTTGCAAATGTGAGGGCTGGCGGATCCGTCATGCTTCCGGCAAAAAGCCAACATATCACGATAAAGTTCATTTTGAGAACTAGGCGTGCAAAAATGCCCATCGCGAGCAACGGAACAAGCGTGATCGCAAGGGCCCCGGCGCACCAGACAAGACCATCCCGGCCCAGTAGCGTGGGGACAAAGTGTTCCCCTGCCTTGAGGCCAACGCAGGCTAGAAAAAGAATAATCCCCATTTCGCGCATGGCCGTATTCGCGGTGGAGGGCATATACCATACAAGGGGGCCGGCTTTCCCAAGACGGGCCAGAAGGATTGCTACCAACAGCGGGCCCCCAGCCAAGCCCAGTCTCACTGGAACGGGTAGTCCAGGA
>CAIWSO010000142.1 GCA_903915315.1 uncultured Spartobacteria bacterium
CCTGAACGGATACAAATCCGAGCAATGGCCGAACATGCTTTTCGGTCATGGTTACATGGATGAAAGGAAAGATCACGATTCGCATTGGGCTTCCACGCACAACGGCATGGTGGGATTTACGGAACCTTACATTTAACCTTATTAGATATACGCAAATCTGCACCGCTACAACTTAAAAGGATCGCAAGAATTGCACGAACTAGTTCGAGCATAAAAATTAAAGATTATATCTAGTCGAATGCCGGTGGGGGTACCACCAGTTTTTTATTGAGAACATCTTGCATCTTAAAAGCTCATTTTTCGAGGTACCCTCAGGCTCTGGCGGCGGCTCAGGTTTCACATCACCGCCACCAGCGCCAGGTACCAGTAAGGAATCCGCACTCTTCGCTGCATCCGCGTCCGGGGCTCCTTGAGGTGGCTGTCCAGATCGAGAGCGGTTGACACTGAGCTTACGGTCGCCGATAGGAGGCCATTGCACCGATCTCAACCGATTCAGACAGTGCCGGGAAGGATCCCTGTGACGGTCTGTGACTCTGCCCTGTCTCCTGGGAATTACCTGCAGTGGTCAGCCTTGGGGCTCGTGCTACAATACAGGGTATGTGTAGCAAGCCATCCATCTCATGTCCGAGAATAAGAATTCTATCCGGAATATAGCCTCAGACTTTGTGGAAGACCTAGCGGATCAGTTCTCTAGCGATAGTCCAAATAACTTCGCCGGACGAGACATCAATCACTCTACCGATGAATCCTCCACGAATTTCACGCATTACAGCAACGATGGTGATGTTGTCAGTGGTGATCAAAGCAAAATTGTTGTTGACACTCAGGCCTGCGTTCCCGAAAGCATATCCGCAAGGACTGTTGATGCTCCATTTTGGGACGATGATATAACGATTATCGATGTAAAATGCAGGGATGAAGCTCCGAGCCAAACCATCGCCGCAGGCAAACACGATATCAATAATGACTTACAGACTGATGATCGCATTGAAAGCGAGGAGAGTGATCAATCTAGCGTTACGGACTTTTCCAATACGACAACATCTGAATCAAGTGGCTTTGCTGACCCTGAATCCGAATTTGAATGGGAATTTGGAGGATAAAAAATTTTCTGAGCCATATTTAGGATGATACTAGAAAAAGGATTGCGACGCATATATCCTCACCACCTGCTTCTCAACAGACTCTCTCTAACTTTGCTAAGAATTCAGATGCTTGAAATTATCTGTAGGAAGATCTAAATTTACTGCAACCTAGTAGCCGTGCTAGACTCTTATTGTCCATTGCGGCATTATTGCTTTATGGTGCGTGGCTCGTAATTTTTGCAGAGCTTACCCGAGTGGGAGAATGGGCATGAGCATATCCAAACTCTTTCACCCTCGAATCCGGAGCATAAGCGTCTGGTGCCGCTATCGCCGGTGAAGTGGCTTCCAGAGCCCACCAAGCTTTTCAACCTCCAAAGCGGCGCTGATCCAGCCTCAGCCTCCAGCGAAGACGAGCTGGCTGATGACCTGGAGGCGATGGCCACGCTCGCCGTTCTCGATGGCGCGGAAGAAGAGTTCAGCGCAGAAGAAGCTGCCCCAGGGGCTGATCTGGCGGAGTCGGCTGATGCCGGGCTGTTGAAGGATCTGATCGAGCGCTCGGATCGCCTGCGCGGCAAGGCACACGATCCCAAACTCAAGCAGCTGCTGAAGGAGCTCAAAGGGCTGCTGGCGGAGGGCATCCGGCCGGTGATTTTCTGCCGCTTCCGGCCCACCGCCCACTACCTGGCGCAGCAACTGGAGGAGGAATTGCCCAAGCGCGCTCACGTGGTGATGGCCGTCACCGGTGATCTGCCACCGGAGGAGCGGGTGGAACGCATCCGCGAACTGCAGAACGAAC
>CAIWSO010000143.1 GCA_903915315.1 uncultured Spartobacteria bacterium
AGAGCCAGACCACATCGTCGGTGGCCCGTGTGTAGGAATTGGTCTTGTATTTTGCCATGACCTCCTTTTCCACTTCGGCGATCACCTCCCAAGGGGCATCAATCTCGCTGACCTTGTGCGGTGCCGAAACCTTGTAGCCCAATCCCTTTCGGATTTCCCGCGTCAGCTTGAGCGAGGCCAGCATCTCGTTGGGATAAAATCGGTTCACGCCCAGCACGCCAGCGATGGAGATGTCGCGAGTGTAGACCCGGTCGCCATACCGGCTACCCGCTCCGAAATAGACCACGCCAGACTCGGGCTTCACCTGATTGCGTTCCACATCGTCGAGGGCAATCTGCCACATGCGCTCGGTGAGCGGCGTGACATTGCCGGCGAGCCGCACCTGACACTTCGGCTCCGGTGCGGGAAGTTGCTCCAGCGAGAATTGGCCATTGGCATCGCGCAAGGCGTCTTCCGTCATGACCAGCGGCCCCTGCTCAAAGAGAAAGCATCGCTGGGCTTTTGTTGCCGTGGTAGGAGGCTGAACAGACTCGGCAAAAACCGGATTTGTCATCAACCCCAAGCCAGAGCACGCCAACTCGATGGCAACCACGCCCAAAAAGGAGCGGCGATTAAGTAGAATTTTCGAGCTCGATTTTTTCGGAGCTCGAATCATTTCGATTTCAGCTTCTCACAGAGTTGGGCAAACGATTCTTTCCCTTCGTATTTAAGAATGACGGAATGGCGGCCATCCAGTTTGACGGGCTCGGCTTTTCCAAAGGCGGTCACATCATATTCCTTCGGGGCATCGCCCCAATTGAAGACGCCGAGATAAACCTCATTGCCCTTGCGTGCGAGCGCGAGTTCGAAGCCATCACCCTTGTTCTTGCCATGCTTCCAGAGATCCAGCGGCACGGTTTCATCCATCGCCGGATATTGGAACACCTCTTTCACCAACGCCTGACGCTCCGACCGGAGTGTCATCAGGTTGTCGCTGCTCAGTCGGGTAACACCGTAGATTTTGTTGAAGTCCGCCCACATTTGCGCCTCGTTCAAAGTCATGCTCCCACCGTGTTTGACATCTTCCTTAGAGACGGTTTCGTCTTCGTCGATGGCCTCGCGAAAGACAACATAATCGGCGTCGCCATTGAAGACCTTCCCACTCAGATAAAAATTGCCGAGATTGGCAAGAGAGCGCTCGGGAAAAGCATCGTAGCGTGGATGTATGTCGCCGCCGGTGCGCATGCCATCGACGAAACCGATGCAAGGCCCGAACACCGCCGAGCAGCCCAGAAAATAACTGTCAGGCCCCATCGCCTCGCGCATGGCCTGCATGCCAAGCCGAAAGCGCTCGACGCCCGTGATCGTCGGATCGTGGGCCTTGATGCTTTTGACATGCTTTTTTTTAAGCTTGATGTCGTTTTCCAGACCATAACGCATGAAGTCCACCTTGAAATAGGTGACGCCCCAATTTTCCTTCATATTCCGAATACACTCGGCGATATGCGCTCTCGCCCCGGGATGGGAGTAATCAAAATAGGTATACTTCATGACCTTGTCCGGCATTTCCTTCACCTCTACGATCATTTTACCATCTTGATCGTGCAGGAAGTATTCGGGGTGGGCCTTGCAAATTTCGGAGGCGGCATCGCCACGGAACCCATCGAAGTGGAGGCCAGGGGTCTTTCCTTCGGACTTGATCCGTGAGACGATGGCCCTGATGCCGCCGGGCAGGTTCGACCGCACAGTCTGGTAATCTCCACGCTCGATCCACCAACCCCCGTCGATCTGGACCATGTTCGCTTCTGGAGCCAGTTTGTTCAGCGCATCCATGTTTTTATAGACATCCTTGTCGGTGAAAACTCGACCGTAGTAATCCCATGTCGCCCAGCCCTTGTAGTCGGCCGGCTTGAGTTTTGAGATGCCATTCTCCACCGCGATCGCCGCCCCAAATTGATCGAGCAGCGAGAGCCAGTCGTCGGAGCGCTTGAGGACGATCTGCTCATACTGAATGGACTGGCCGGGCTTGAGTTGTTTGCCCTCGCCATGGGACCAGATCTCGATGCCCCCGTCATTGAGCGTAAAATTCGGCAAGAAAATGCGCCAAGACAGCGAACCGGCGAACAAATACTTACCGTCGCTCAGGCGAAGCATCTCATACATGTGGCTGGAACTCTTCTTGGTCTGGCTGCCGAC
>CAIWSO010000144.1 GCA_903915315.1 uncultured Spartobacteria bacterium
ATGTGGCGCGAGCGCTGGGTGCCTGGGTCTGGCCGAGGCGCTTGGGGATGTGATTCCTGCCACCGAGCCGGAATTGCGCTTGAAAGACCTGCTCCGCCCAGAGCGTAAAAACGCCTCGAAACCGAGGAGGAAACCTTTCATTATCTCCGAAAAATGAATTCCTATTTCCGAGATAACTGCCGACTGTTTGGCCACGCGTCCAATGGTCAGCTGCAATCCGCACAGTAAAAAACCAGCCAATGCGTTAAAAAAATGAGGTTGTTTTTAACAACATTCCCGCTGGAAAGACGCAAAACCCCATGAGCAATTTCCATTTCCTCGTCACCGAGCGGCACTTGTTATAAATATTCTATTGAATTTATAACAAAATGAAGGAGCCTTCCTTCATGTCAATCGAGCATAAAGTATTGAAGCGCATCAAGAGATTTGAGCTTGATGCTGTATTCACGCGCTCCGACTTTGTGGACTTGGGGTCCACTCACGCGATCGGGATGGTTTTCCAAAGGTTGCTCAAGCGGGGGCGGTTGCGCCGCGTGTCACGGGGGCTCTACGATGTGCCTCGTCAGCACCCGGCATTTGGCGAACTCTCCCCACGACCGAATGCCATCGCGCAGGCATTGGCGCGCCGCGATGGGGTGCGACTGCAGGCCACCGAGGCTCAGGCTGCCAATGAACTCAACTTGAGCGAGCAAGTGCCGGCGAGGCTCGTTTATGATACGGACGGGCGACCGCGCTCGGTTCGCGTTGGAGGGGTAAGCCTCGAATTCCGGGGACGCTCGAAGCGTAAGATGGCCGCCGCCGGGCAGGGCAATGGCTTGGTGATGGCCGCGCTGCGGGCGTTGGGACCCGACCACATCGAAGCCCGCCATATCGAGCATCTGCGCGAGCTTTTGCCAACCGACGAGCGGAGCCGGTTGATCAAGGTTCTGCGCTACGCGCCGGCATGGATGCACCCTCATCTGCGGCAGATAGCCGCCGACCAACCATGAACCGCATTGCCACGCTACCTGCCGATGAACGCGGAACCTATTTCGAGGAGGGGGCTTGGCGGCTTCGCATTTCCGCGCCGATTGTGGAGAAGGATTTTTGGGTGTGCTGGCTCTTGGGCCTGATTTTTTCGACGCCGCAGCTTGGCGGAAATGCTGTGTTCAAAGGCGGCACTTCGCTGTCCAAAGTGTTCGGGGTGATCAATCGGTTTTCCGAGGATGTGGATCTCGGCCTCAGTCCGGAATCGCTCGGCCACCCTGAAAGCGAAATCGACGAGGCGCCAACCAAGACCGCCCGTGCGAAGCGCGCTGGGGCACTGCTCGCCGCCTGTGCCCACAAAGTCGAAACGGAGTTTCTGCCTGTGTTGGAAAAACTCATCTTCGGGCAACTCGGCGGGAAAACCGGCGGACGCCCTTGGCTGCGCTATGAGCTCGAGGAGGCGTCGCATTCGCCGGTGATCCATTTCGATTACCCGACCACGCTCCCGAATCCGCTTCCCTACATTCGAACGGCCGTGAAAATCGAGTTCGGCTCGCTCACCGACCAGCGACCCACGGGCACGCACCGAATCGCTCCGCTGGTGGCGGAGTCAGTTCCGGAAGCGTTCGTGGACTTTCAGGCAGAGGTTGTAGCGTTGGAAGTCGAGCGTACA
>CAIWSO010000145.1 GCA_903915315.1 uncultured Spartobacteria bacterium
ACTAGATAAATTGGAAGTGCGCCCGTTTCGGAGCGGCTGTTGAGATACGCTTCAAAGTCGCCCCCGTGCCTGCGTACGGCGTCGGCAAACTTGGCGAGTCGTTCCAGCAAAGTCAGTAGCTCCGCGAGATTTGCGGAACTGACGGTTTTTCCATCCGCGAGGTTTTTGAGCTTCACTTCCTCGGCTCCCAGCGTGATGAGAATTTTGTTCAACTGTGCGTCGTCATCCACGTACTCCTCACGCTTCTTGCGCTTGATTTTGTAGAGGGGCGGGCACGCGATGTAGATGTTGCCGGCCTTCACGAGCTCGGACATTTGCCGGTAGAAAAACGTGAGCAAAAGGGTTCGGATGTGTGAACCGTCAACATCAGCATCCGTCATGATGATGATTTTGCCGTAGCGCAGCTTCGCGATATTGAATGAACCTTCCTGCTCTCCGCCGCCGATGCCTGTGCCGATGGCAGTGATCAACGTCTGGATTTCGGTGTTTTGCAGCACGCGATCCAAGCGGGCTTTCTCGACGTTGATGAGTTTTCCGCGAATAGGCAGGATTGCTTGAAAACGCCGGTCGCGTCCCTGTTTTGCAGAGCCGCCTGCAGAGTCACCTTCGACGATATAAATTTCGGTGAATTCGGGATCGCGTTCGGAGCAGTCTGCCAGTTTGCCTGGTAATCCGCCGCCTGTGAGGGCGCTTTTTCGGACTGTTTCACGCGCTTTGCGCGCCGCCTCGCGGGCTCGCGCTGCCATGAGCCCTTTTTCGACCACTTTCTTTGCAATGGCTGGGGTCTCCTCAAAGAAGGCCATCAGCCCTTCGTAGGTGATCGAACTGACGATGCCTTCCACCTCGGGAGTAACGAGCTTGACCTTGGTCTGCGACTCGAATCCTGGATTGGGGTGTTTGATCGAGAGAACGGCGATCAACCCCTCGCGGACATCGTCGCCACTGATGGATGGATCCTTGTCCTTGAGAAGATTGTTTTGCTTCGCGTATTGGTTGATGGCGCGCGTAAGTGCCGTACGGAATCCTGTGCTGTGTGTACCTCCGTCCGGATTAGGGATGGCATTGGTAAAACACAACAACTGGTCGTTATAGGAGTCGTTATACTGCATGACGACCTCCACATGCATGTCGTCTTCGATCTCCACCTGATCCTTGTTCTTGAACTTGACCTTCCTTTTGCCGTTCAAGCAGATCGCTTTTGGGTGCAGCTGGCTTTTATTCTCCCCAAGTTGTCTAACAAACTCCTCGATGCCGTCCCGGTAAAAAAATGTTTCCTTCCGCATCTCCTCGGTGCGCTCATCGGTGAGCGTGATCTCGAGCCCCGGATTCAAAAACGCTAGTTCCCGCAGTCGCGAAGCGAGCTTAGGAGCCTGGAACTCCGTGGTGATAGAAAAGATAGTTGGGTCTGGTAGAAACGTGATCAGCGTGCCTGTGTTTTTCTTGCTTTTAACTTCGCCAATCACGGTGAGTTTCTGCGTGGTGACCCCACGCTCGAATGCCATGTGGTAGACTTTCGCATCACGTGTGACCTCCACCTTAAACCAGTCGGATAGGGCGTTGACGCATTTGGCCCCGACGCCGTGGAGACCACCGGAATATTTGTACGCACCTTGTCCAAACTTTCCTCCCGCGTGGAGGTTCGTAAGCACGAGCTCTATCGCTGGAATTTTAAACTTCGGATGGATGTCCACTGGAATGCCGCGTCCGTTGTCTCTGAGAGAGCAGGAGCCATCGGAATGGAGTGTGACGTCGATCTTTGTGCAGTGGCCTGCTAAGTGTTCGTCGATGGAATTGTCTAGCACTTCGAACACACAGTGGTGAAGCCCGCGCTCGTCTGTTGGCCCAATGTACATTCCCGGCCGTTGGCGCACGCCGGCCAAGCCCTCGAGTTTGTCAATTTTTGAGGCGTCGTAGAGTTCTGGGGAGCTGACGTTGGGGTCCGTTGCGGCTTGGTCTGACATAGGCGATGCCTGAGGCTGGAAAAGGAAGTTCGGGAAAGAGGTGAGTGGGTACAATAGGGTTTGTGAGGGTCGGTACAACTGAAAATTGCTGAAACAACAACCTGTTGTGCAGGGAAATTGCCATGCATACCACTAATTGTAACCCAAGGCGGCTGACCTCAGGAGTGGGGAGCGGGGATATCTAAGCTTCTTTTCACAACAAAAAGTTATATTTTTCGGTAGCGACTGCCTTAGATTCACGCAGATAGTTAATCGAATGGAATCCGGCGCCAGCGAGAATCAGGATGGCTACTTTGATGTGGTAAGTTATTTTGTGCGTGGTCGTAACGCACTGGTGACCCGCGCCCGCATGACTGAGCTCTATTTGGACTACTACTTGCATCAGGGGCAGCACGGCTACGAGCATCAGCCCTCCCATGACGGCATGATCAAAGAGGCACTTGCCGCCTTGGTTCTTCACTGTGCATCCCGTCCGTGGAACGAGACCATTGGCTGGACCATCCACTTGGAAGCCTTAGGGCTCAACCTGTTTGTCACGGGCGATAACCCAAATGGTCGGGTCGTCGGGCAGCTTTTCAGCGAAAATGTGCGCAAAACCGGACAAAATCTGTTCTGCGCCGACGTGGTCCGAGGCACGGATGAGCCGCGAAGGAGCGCCGTGGATTTCGAAGGGGAGAAAGTCCTCAGGGCGGTGGAGGCGTTTTACGCCAGGAGCGAACAGCGTCCGGCTCGCTTTTTTGAATTGGAAGAGGAGGATTACGTGATGGTCTCCGCCCAACCGGACTGCGACCAGGACTGGCTCGAGCGTTTGACCCAGGGCGATGTGGAGGGACTGGATCGGCTTGAGACACTCAGTTTGCTGGAAACCCGCAAATACCGTTGGGAGTGCGGGTGTAATCAGAAAAGGATGATGGAAGTGCTCCTGCCGGTGATGGCTCGAGACCCGGAGGGGTTGTTTGGAACTGAGACTTCCATTCGGATGGGGTGCCCTCGTTGTGGCGCCCGTCATGTGATCACCCGGGAGGCATTGGAAGGCTTCATCGAGTCGCGGGCCTGAGACATGATGGAGGAAGACCCGAGATTCGGTGGAATTTCCCGCCTGTACGGCCGCGAGGGGTTGGCTCGTTTAGCGCTGGCGAATGTTTGCGTGATTGGGGTTGGGGGAGTGGGTTCTTGGGCGGTTGAGGGGCTGGTGCGCTCGGCAGTGGGAGGGGTGACGATGGTGGATTTAGACGAGGTATGCGTCACAAATACCAACCGCCAGCTTCCGGCCCTAGAGGGGGCCGTCGGGCGGCCGAAGGTTGCAGTTCTAAGCGAAAGGATGCAGGCCATTTCACCGGCTTGTAAAGTCCGAGCAATCGAAGAGTTTTTTACAGCTTCATCCGCAGACCGTATTTTGTCCGAGAGTTTCGATTGGGTGGTTGACGCGATTGACCACCTTGGCCAGAAGGCGCTGCTGATCGCGGAGTGCAAGAGGCGTGGCATTCCAATTTTGACC
>CAIWSO010000146.1 GCA_903915315.1 uncultured Spartobacteria bacterium
CTTTGGAAGCCGAACCGCAAGGAACGCGTGATTGGTCTTTGCCCCGGCGCGGAGTATGGATCCGCCAAACGCTGGCCGGCCGATCAATTCCGTCAACTCATCCTGCAACTCAATGAGGAGATAGATTGCCAACTGGTGATTGTGGGAACTTCTGCAGACACATCTGTAGCCCAAAAAATCGCCTCCGGCATTCCTAATGTCACTGACCTCACTGGCAAAACCTCATTGGAGGATTTGATGGATCTTTTGTCCCGAATCTCGGTTCTCGTTACGAACGATACGGGGACGATGCATCTCGCGGATTTCATCGGGACTCCGTTGGTGTCGATTTTCGGATCCACGGAACCGACTTTCACAGGACCGCGTGGTTCGCGCAGTCTGGTGATCCGGCAGAAAGTCGAGTGCAGCCCTTGCTTTCTCCGCGAGTGCCCTATCGATTTTCGGTGTATGGAGGAAATCCCGATGGATAAAGTGATCCAAGCGGTCAAAATTTCCTTAAAATAGGGATTCCTGCCGACTAGAATCCCTGAAAAAGGAGGATTTTTTTCGTATACTGAAAAAAATTGTTGATCAAAGTGAAGTTTAAGGCGTAATAAATTAGTGAAGAGTTCAATCCCACCCGATCTCTTTTAGAATAAACAATGAAAAATAAAATGGAGAAGTCCCTCAGGGGCAAACTAAACCTTACAATACATCCCGAGATTCGTGAATTCGCGCAGCATCTCGCGACTCGTCGCCGTCGTTCTATTTCTCAACTTTTTGAGGATTTGGTCGAGGCCGAGTGGATGCGCCGTCAGGCCATTCAGCCGAGCTACTTTGCTCCTTCGCACGATTCTGCTGCGCAATATGGAGCTCCTATGCCACAATCCCAGCCCTTACATCAGGCCTACGCTCCTACAGCGCCTGTTCACTCTGGGCAGTATTGATTTATAGCGCGTGAGGATCCGGATCAACCGGATTTTCATGTCCATTAACTCCTGATGCATTGTCTCCGCAGGTGAGGCTGGCTTCAGGAGTTTTTTTGTTAATAGAGGGGGTGGATTTTTTGGTCAGTTTTTCAGCGAGTTCTTTGAATAAAAGCGATTCAAACAGACGGCTCACGCTAATCTTCCTTTCGAGTGCTATTAGTATAGCGCTGTCTTTGGTCTCTTTTTCTAAAATGAGATTGATTTTGACTGGTTGCGAAAGTTTCCGTGGGCGACCCATTCATGAGGTGTAGGCGTATCTGACCCTTCGATCAAGATAATTCTACCCCCCAATAGGTGATCCGTCCCGGATAGGGGATGATGGATTTCCAATATCGATTCCCCCTGCATTCAGTGGGATGATTTTGTCAAGTCCATGGATGTGAAATTCCTCAACGGTCGCCCCGTCCCCCTGAAGTAAATGGATGCTGTTTGGTGTTTCTCCGCGGCGCATTACGACGCGATTAATGGCGGAGCGGATGCTGATAGTGACGAGGGGAAGACCATCAGGGGTAGAAAGTCGGGTGCCTTTCTCATCAAAAACTACGCCGAGAATGAGTTCTTGTTTTTCTCCGGTGAGGGGATTTTCCTCGAGTCGAAAGCGGAGGGAATCGGGTTGGGGTGTTTCTGGGGCTTGAGCGGAGACGCCGGACTCCACGTAGCCGAAGGATTTCGATTCGCGGATGGATTTTTCCCATTCGACAGTCCATTCGCCATTGGGATTGCGGGAAATGACGCGGAGGCGCTCTTGGTCGGGAGCGGTTTCAAGAACAGCAAAGGTATCGCTCGTGCGGGAGGCCTGGATTTTTTGGGGTTGAGGGGAGTTTGGCTCGCGCTCGAGTTCGCGCAGAATTTCGCCATTGAAATGAGCCTGCGCAACGGCACCCGTGCCATTGGTGCTGACATACCAAAATGTCCGCTCGGCGCCAAGGGACACGCATCGGGCGGAGATCGGGAGGGTTTGGAATGTCTTCAAATCTTCGGAAATCCATACGCTTCCGTCTGCACATCCGGCGAGTATCCCGTTATTCGCATCGAGGGAGGTGAAGGCCGCTGGGGCGGAGATCGAGGTTTGAGGCTGGATGCTAGGAAGCGAGAACGGAGTGATGGTTTTTTCCACCGAGGTAAAGAGCGTCGAGGGCAGGGCTGCGATGGCGTTTGGGGCTTGGGCTGGCAAAAGAGTCGGTGTTGAAAGTGGTGTGCCGCTATTTATATCCAATAAAATAAAACTGCCGGCGTTCTGGATAAAGGCGGTGGTTGGGTTCGTTGTGAGTTTGCCGGTATCCGGAGCGGGACTGGGGGCGACCACTCTCACCCAAACGAAACCGGACTCGGGGGAATACCTCGTGGCCAGAAGGGATCCATCGGCGGAAATGGCAAGAAGCAAGACATCCCCCCCAGGAAGAAACGCGAAGTCCACTACGTGCCGAATTGACGGATCATCATCGCCTGTCATCCAATCATTGAAGTGGTAGGCCACACCATCAACGGTCACATCCTCGATTAGGTAACCGCGAACGTGGTAGTGTCCGGCAGGGGCTTGATTGCCGGCATCATCCAAGCCGTCCCATTTTGTGATGTAGCCATTGAGCCCGACGCGGAAGGCGTCCTCCTCATCCATGGCGTGAAGAGTGCGGACAAGTTTGCCGGTTTTATCGAAAACCCCAAGGGTGATCCGGCCTGAACTTGGAACGGCAAAAGCAATGTCGTCTCCCTCCGCTTGCGCGGGATGAAGGAGGGATAACAGCGTCAGAAATAAGATGGCGATTCGATTCACAGGTAATGCCTCCAATTCACATCTGGAAAAATGTTGTCACGGTCCTCGCAGGCGGCGAGGAGCCCTTCATCGACGGTGCCGGATGCTAGCGACTCATAGATGCGGGTGAAGCGCAGAACGTGATCGTTCGTTCGCTTGGTGGCATATTCGACCGCTGTTCCCGTTTTCATGAGAAAAGCCCAGTCGCTGGATTGTGCGAGCAGGAGTTCTCTGGCGAGTTGACGGAGGGTTCGCAGGAGGAGCGGATCGCGGGTTTGCTCATGCTTCCTTGCCATCTCCGTCATCCGCCGCGCCGCAGCATGAAGGTGCGGGTAGATCCAAGCGTTGCAATGGTCGAGCCAGACTTCCCAATAGCCCTTGTTTCCCCAGCTCGATGGAGAGGGGGATACCATCTGCTGGGTGGGGTTTTCTTTTAAATAGTCGCTCGGCGTCGTAAGGCGGAAGGTCTTTTGATCGTAGGCGGCCTTGCGCAGAAAGAGGTCGAGGAACTGGGGGCCCTCATACCACCAGTGGCCGAATAACTCGGCATCGAACGGGCTCACGATGATCGGCTCGACGGGCAACATTGAGCGCAGATGTTCGATCTGGCGTACCCGGTTTTGCATGAAGTCCCACGCATGGTGATCCGCCGCCGCCATCGCCCAGCCTCGATTGTAGATTTCCTTTTGGGGCGAGCCGGTGATGCGGTGGTATTTGAAGCCCGTATTGCGTCGAAATCCTGTACTGGGCAGGACGGTGTGGAGGTAGTCCTCTGGGAGATCCATGCCGATATCACGGTAGAAATCCCGGTAGGCAGGGTCGCCGGGATACCCCTCCCTTGCGCTCCAGACCTGCTTGCTGGATTCTCGATCGCGTCCAAAGACCGCTGGGCCTGCGGGGGTGAAATACGGGGCGTAAATGGCGAAGCGGGGACGGGGTTCTCCATACATGAGCCCGTGGGCGTCGGCAATGAACCAGCGAAGGTTGGCTTCTTGGAGGATGCCATCGATGTGGGGCACATAGGCGCATTCGGGCAACCAGATGCCCTCCGGATCGCGGCCGAAACACTCGCGGTGGTAGTCGCGCCCAATGAGCACCTGCGCCCGCATGGCTTGCGGGACAATTTCCATGAGGGGCAAAAAGCCGTGCGTGGCCGCACAGGTGATGATCTCAATGATCCCATCTTTTTGTAGCTGGGCAAAAGCGCCTACGATGTCGCGGTTGATCTCCTTCTGATAAAAATCGAGCGATTCGCGGAAGACGTGCTGATAATGGCGGGCGATGCCGTTGAGGGCGGCGTCATTGGCGGTCCGGTCGATTTCCATCCGGGCGAGTTCATAGCCCCGCTCCAGATACCTCTCCGCCCGTTTCTGCAAAAGGGGGTCCCGAAGCATCGCGCAGAGGCTTGGGGTGAGGGTGAAGGTGATCTTAAGGGGGATCTTCTCCGTCACCATCCGGCGCAGCATCTTCAGGAGTGGGATGTAACACTCGGTGATAGCCTCGTAGAGCCAGTCCTCCTCCAGGAATTCCTCGTGTTCCGGGTGCCGTACCCATGGCAAATGGGCATGGAGAAGAAGAGCAAGCGAGCCTTGATGCATAGAAGATGGAAATACACTAATACGCGACCGCGCTCCGACAACAAGTCCGGATAAATCGAGGACATGAATAAAAGCCATCGCCTCGTTCGCAGTTGATGGGTAGGTGGTATCCCGATTAGTTTTGCGGCGAGGGTGCTACCTTGCGCCAAATAAAAATCAACCAACTCATGAATCAACCTTGGTTTTCATTCAGTCTGCCCGACTTTTCCTATGCCTTTCTGAGTGTCTTGCTGGAGGGAGTGCCTTTTATCCTATTAGGAACTGTGATGTCGGGCCTGATCGACCAATTCCTGCCCGCCCGTGTGATGACGCGGTTTCTGCCGCGAAGTCCGTTTGCTGGAGTCTGCGTGAGTGCGCTCATGGGCTTGGTCTTTCCGATGTGCGAGTGTGGCATCGTGCCGGTGATCCGTCGTCTCATTGCAAAAGGCCTTCCGGTGTCCAATGCCGTTGCCTACATGCTCGCTGCGCCGATTGTGAATCCCATTACGGCGCTCAGCACCTATGCGGCATTTCGTGGCCAGGGAGCGGCGGAGTTTACTACCCTCCGGCTTGGATTGGGCTTTTTTATCGCCGCTCTTGTCGGCATGGCCGTTTATAATCTCTCCATCGGATCGGTTCTCAAAAAAGAAATCCTAGAGTCGGTCGCCCTCGGATCCGCGAATTCCGGCGGAGGAGGGGGGGCTCCGATCTCGCGGCGGCTCGTCGCCGCGATGGATGCTGGGGTTCGGGACTTTCTGGATGTGATGCTTTATTTCATTGTGGGAGCAGCGGCGGCTTCCGTCTTTGGAACCGCGATCAATCAATCTCTCTTTCTGCCACTCGCGATGCATGATTGGCTGGCGGTACCGTCCATGATGGGATTGGCCGGCATTCTGGCCCTTTGCAGTTCCTCAGACGCCTTTGTGGCAGCGACCTTCGTGTCCTTTCCAGCCGTTGCGAAGTTGGCATTTCTGGTATTTGGTCCGATGATGGATCTGAAGTTGGTGTTCATTTATGCGGCCGTCTTCCGGCGACGGTTTGTATTTGGTCTTGCGGTCGGGCTCTTCGTATTGATCGGGCTCATTTGCCTGCGGCTTTCTGTGATTGGACTATGAGTGCGACGACGTCTCGATTCACGGCATCCGGCATCCTCCTCATCTGGGGAATCACGCTGGTTTATTTCCAACTTTCTGGCCGAGTTGCTTCCTACCTGCACCCAGATTTTCATATCCCCACCTTCATCGCTGGAATCGTTCTTTTGGCTTTTTCTGTGGCCTTGATTTTCACGATCCGATTTGTCGATCCATCTGGAAGGGAGGACTGCGGTGCTAGGCATCCCTTCGGCGGAGGAATCTTGGCGGTGGCTGTCCTTTTAGTGCCCCTCCTCTTGGCCGTTCGTATGTCTCAAGGTCAATTTAGCGCGAGCACCGTGATGAATCGGGGGCTTGTCACCGATAGCTCGGAACTTCCGACATTCAGTTCCCCGGTCGATCCCGCGTTGCCCGGAGAATCGGAAACGCCGGTGGATGGTAGCATGATGGATCCCTCGCTTTATTTGAAAAAAAATGCCGATGGCCAGATTGTTGCTGAGACGGTGGACCTCCTCTACGCAGCGGCTGAAGAGGGGATGCGTGCGGATTTTGAGAGCAAGGACGTCGAGGTGAGTGGGCAGTTCCTTTCGGCGCGCACCGGAAACCCGGCCGGCGACCGCTTCCAGTTGATGCGGCTATTTGTGATGTGCTGCGCGGCGGATGCCCGACCAGTCGCGATCACGGTCCATTCCAAATCCTTGGCTGATTTTCCTGAAATGACGTGGGTGAAAGTGATTGGCACAGCGACATTCCCGGTCGAAGGTGGTCGGCATATTGTGGTGATCGAGGCCCAATCGGTTTCCGAAATCGAACCGCCCGTTGAATCCTTTACTTATTGATGAAAACGAAAATATCCATCCTCTTTGTTCTTCTCGCCTTGGCGGGTCCGTGTTTCGCCGACTTTCAAGGCGCTTGGATCTCGTCTGTTTACAATATCAATTTCCCATCCCAGTCGGGACTATCCATGGAGGCGCAGAAGGGGGAGGCCGCTCGCCTTCTCGACGCAGCGAAGGCGGCCGGACTCAATGCCGTCCTTCTGCAAGTGCGTCCAGAAGGGGATGCTCTTTACGCATCGAAGATCGAACCTTGGAGTCGCTATCTTACTGGCACTCAGGGTCGGTCGCCGGGCTATGATCCGCTGGCTTTTTTTATCGCCCAAGCCCATCAGCGCGGACTCGATGTGCATGCTTGGCTTAACCCCTACCGTGCCGCCGCCAACGCATCGCAACAGCGGTCTCCGATGCATGTGAGTAAACGTTTCCCTCAATTCACTTATCAGATCGGCAGCGTGCTTTGGATGGATCCCGGTGCTCCTGCAGTCCGCAGCCACATTAACGCGGTGGTCCGCGATCTCGTGACCCGCTACGATCTCTCGGGCGTTCACTTGGATGATTATTTCTACCCCTATCCCACAGCCAAGGGCGGACTGCCCCGGTTTCCAGATGAGAAAACCTACGCAGCCTACCGCGCCTCCGGTGGTGCCCTTTCGAAGGCCGACTGGCGTCGA
>CAIWSO010000147.1 GCA_903915315.1 uncultured Spartobacteria bacterium
CAACCTCGTTGCTGGTGATCCCCAATCACCACCATCGCGGCCTGATATCGGAGGATCCCGAGTTTGCCACATGGATACGTGAAAAGGTTTCTGAAGGGCATGAAGCCCTTCTGCACGGGTTTTACCATCTCCGCGAAAAACAAAATTCCGACGGCACAATGAACAGATTGATCACTCAATCTTATACCGCCGGGGAGGGTGAATTTTTTGATCTCTCCCACGACCGAGCGTGCAAAATCCTCCAAGCCGGTCGCGCTGCTTTTGCCGCTTGTGGATTAGATGCCAAGGGATTCATCGCTCCAGCATGGCTTCTGGGTGCAGAGGCCGAAGCGGCTGTTAAGCAAGAAGGCTTCGAATACACGACCCGCATCGCGACGGTAAGCGACTTCACAAATGGTAGAGTCTATCAGGCACGGAGTCTGGTCTGGAGTGTTCGCGCCCGTTGGCGACGCATCTGCAGCCTAGCCTGGAATCGCAGCCTATTTATCTCTCTCCGCAAAGCCCCGCTTCTTCGAATCGGCATTCATCCGCCTGACTGGAATTACCCCGCCATACGCTCCCAGATTTTGCATCTCGCAGGCGCTGCTCTTGCCCGAAGGCAAGCGATGACGTATCAGCATTGGCTTGAAAGCCAGCGATTGAATCCATGAAACCGAAAACCACCCGCGCCGACCTCCATATTTACTCGCGACATAGCGAGCGCGCCGCCGACTGGGTTTTGAGGCGTCTGGATTTTCCGGCGAGCTATTCGGATCCCAAGGATCTGTATTCCGCGCTACGCGGAGCGGGGATGGATTTTGTGACCATCACGGATCAAAACACCATTTCCGGATGCCTCGAAATCGCACACTTGCCTGGCGTCATCATCGGCGAGGAAGTGAGCACCTGCTTCCCCGACGATGAATGCCGCATCCACGTTCTCACTTGGGGGATCACAGAGTCCCAGCATCGCACGATCCAAGAGGCACGAAAAAACATCTTTGACCTTCAGGAATACCTCTTCGCTGAAAATATCGCCCACTCCGTGGCCCACCCGTTCCATAGTGTGAATGGGATGCTCACGGCGATCCACCTCCAAAAACTCATTCTTCTTTTTCGTCACTTTGAGGGAGTGAACGGACGCTATTGCCAACTCCTAAGCCAAACGGCTCAGTCCGTGCTCGGCGGACTCACCCCCCGCGACATCGAAGTTTTCAGCGCTCGAACCGGTATCGCGCCGACCCATGACGAGGCTTGGAAAAAAATCTTCACCGGCGGATCCGACGACCACGGGGGCACCCACGCAGGTTCTACCTACACCGAGACCGACTCAAGTCCGAGCGCCGCAGTCTTTTTGCAAAACATCCGTGAGGGTCGCTGCCATGCGGGCGGAAAATCTGGGACGCCTCTCGCGATGGCGCACAGCACCTACAGCACCGCTTTTGAATTTGCCAAGGCTCGTCTGCCCCTAAAACCCGGCGATCCGACGATGAGTCTGTTGGAAAAAATCACCTCCCGCTTCATGGAAGGTAAAAATCCCACGGAGTTCTCAGCCATGGACAAGTTTGGATTTTTGGCTCAAGGCATCATAACTGGAAAAATTTTCGACCTCGCCAAAGGCGGGAATATCTCCCTTTGGAAACAACTCTCAGAGGCCCTGAACCACCCCGACCTCAAGGCCTCCATGGCCCGTGAAACCTCGGGGGTTGCCGAAGCAGAACGACGAGCCTTCCTGATGGCGAACCTCATTGCCAGCAAACTGGGCTATCGTTTTGTCACGGAATTCATCCATCAGATCTCTCGTGGAAAGTTTCTCGAGAGCATCCAAACGATCATTCCACTGGCACCGATCGTCGCGTTGCTGAGCCCCTACATCCACGCCTTCCGTCTTCCTCGCCGCGAATGGCTGCGAGAGACCACCCTCGCCTTGAGCGGGGAAACTCCGGCGCCCCTTAAAAACAAACGTCGAGCTTGGTTCACGGACACTCTGGAGGACGTGAATGGGGTTGCAACCACGATCCGCAAGATGACCGCCGCTGGCGTCGCTTCCGGGCACGACATCACGATCATCACCTGCCGCTCCGAGGTCGCCGACCATGGTGTGCCCCTCAAAAACTTTGATCCCATTGGCGAGTTCGAACTCCCCGAGTATGAATTGCAACGCCTGAGCTTCCCTCCCGTGCTTCAGATTTTCGACTATCTCGAGCAGGGAGGGTTCACCGAGGTCATCATCAGCACACCTGGCCCGACCGGCCTCAGCGCGTTGGCTGCGGCGAAGTCCCTCGGCATCCGGGTCGTCGGCATCTACCACACCGACTTCCCTCAATACGTCCGAATCCTCACCGACGATTCCTTCATGGAGACCCTCACATGGAACTTCATGCATTGGTTCTACAGTCAACTCGACGTGATTTATGTTAACTCCGAGGACTACCGAAAATGCTGGATCGAGCGCGGCATTCCCCGCGACCAATTGCGCATCCTCCCGCGCGGCTTGGATTCCCATCTATTCCATCCCTCTCGCCGTGAATCGGCCTTCTGGAGAGCCCGAGGCCTTGCTGAAGGAGAATTGGGCATGCTTTTCGTTGGACGAATTTCAAAGGAAAAAAACCTCGATCTCATAGTCACAGCCATCAACCGATTGACGGATTCCCCGTCTCACGTTCGCCCCCTCTTCGTCGGCGATGGCCCCTACATGGCGGAAATGAAAAAACTTCTCCCTAATGCCATTTTCACTGGCTATCTCGACGGCGAGGACCTCGCTAGCGCCTACGCTTCCGCCGATTTCTTTGTCTTCCCGAGCACGACCGACACCTTTGGCAACGTGATCCTCGAAGCCCAAGCAAGCGGGTTGCCGGTCATCGTTTCCGATATCGGCGGACCAAGAGATCTTGTTTCTCACGGAATCGACGGCCTCATCAGCAAAGGCCACGACGCAGGCGAACTGACCGAGGCTATACGAACGTTGGCGAGTGACTCCACCCTCCGGATCAACATGGGCAAGGCTGCGCGTGTTCGAGTGGAATCGCGAAATTGGACGGAGGCCTTTGAGTGTTTCTGGAACGCCTCGCCGGAGTAGACCCAACGGCGATTTCCTTCAATCCCTAGCCCTCAACGCGTCACCAATATATGGCGGTTTTTTTGCAAATAAGCCGTGCCAGAATAGACGGTGAGACCGACCATCACAGGAACCAGCACATGTGTGCCGATCATCCAAGCTTGGGCACCCCATGGAACGACAACCAGTTCCTTGAGCGATAGGAGACCAAGAAAATAAATGATCGTGATCATTTGCCAAGTCGTCTTGTGCTTTCCGAGTTTTTCCGCTGGAAGAACGATCCCCTTTGTTAAAGCCAAAGAGCGGAGACCGGTGATGAGAAATTCCCGGCTGATGATCAAAATCAAAGCCCATGTGGGCATGGCGTTGAATTCGGCGAGGCTTATAAATGCAGCCGCTGTCAGGATTTTGTCTGCCAGTGGATCCATGAGCTTTCCAAAATCGGTAATGAGGTTTCCGCGACGCGCGATTTCCCCATCAAGGTAGTCGGTGAAGGCTGCGACAAGGAAGATCCCAAGCGCCACAGAGAAGCAGCCTGAAAACGGAACCGCGAAACAGACGACAAAAACAATCGTCAAAAGCAGTCGCGCAACCGTGAGTTTGTTGGGAAGATTCATTGTCGACTACCAACGTGCGAAGAATTTTGCCTCTTCACAATCACATTGCGCGAAATCGACTATTTTTGCAGGGCCGCATGGGCGACTGCGACGATTTTATATTTTTCGGCGCTTTCCCGCAAAGAAGCGATCTCGGTCTCGCTCAAAGAACGAACCACCTTGGCCGGCGTGCCCATCACCATCGAACGGGGTGGAATTTTCATCCGTTGTGTCACCAGCGCTCCGGCACCAATCAAGCATTGGTCGCCAATTTCCGCACCATCGAGGATCACCGCGCGCATTCCGACCAAACATTCATCGCCGACTGTGCAGGCATGAATAATAGCCGCATGTCCGATCGTGCACCAGGCCCCCACTCGCACCCCTAGATCATCCGCAAGATGAATGATGCAGCCGTCTTGTACATTGGTCGCCTCCCCGATGTGGATCGACTCGATATCGCCACGGAGGACAGCGCCGTAAAACACACTCGAATCCTTGCCCAGCCTCACATCCCCAATAATCTTGGCATCCCTCGCGACGAATGCCGCAGATAAGATATCCGGCTTTCGTGAGAGAAAAAGGTCCAATCTTTCAGCAGTCGTCATCGTAAACAAAATCCATCAGCCAACTCAGGCGTACATGGACAAAAAATCCGACTTAAGCTTTCCTGCGCTTGGCCTCTGCGGTGAGTTGATTCAAAGCTTCCAACCAATCCGTCTCCGAATCTCCCGGCCATCCCATGGCTTGTCGACGCTCGGAAATGTAATAGGCCCGTGTAGCGATGCTTTCGTTCGAGATCACAATCTGAATCTCGACGGCACTTTCTTTTGGTGCCACCGGCTTGAGGACTTTAGCTGCAGTACGGGTGGTTTTTTGGGGCGTGACCGATTTTGTTGCGGCTTTTTTCACAGGATCGGCTTTGGCCTTGGTTGGCGTTTTTTCCAAGCTCTTAAAAAGCATTGGGGTTTCGTCTTTGGCTTTCACTTTGGTTGCTTTTTTCGCAACCGGTTTGGTTGCTTTGGAAGGCTTGACCGCACTCGTCGCGGGCTTGGCTTTGACTGATTTGGAAGGCTTTGTTGCACTCATAATTCCCATCTATGAAACTCCGAACCCAAATTTGCAAAATAATTCTTCAAAAATAATCATCCGGCATTAGTGTTCTCCTATGAGTGCGTTTATTCTTCGTTGGCTAGTAACCACGGTTGCCGTCTACGTTGCAACGAAGTTGGTTCCAGGCATTCACTGCTCCAGCGTGGGCACTTTGGCGGGCGCATCCCTCCTTTTAGGTATCATTAATGCCTTCGTTCGCCCTGTACTTCTGCTTCTGAGCATGCCCTTCATTATCGTCACAATGGGAATGTTTATATTTGTGGTTAACGCACTTCTGCTACTTTTTGTCTCCCAGATGTTACCCGCTTTCCGCGTCGATGGATTCTGGAGCGCCTTCTTCGGCGCAATTATCATCAGTCTCACCAGTTGGATACTCAGCTTGTTTTTCCGATCCAGCGACGGACGCGTTCATACAATCACTCACCATCCTTCGATTAAAAAAGCGAAAGCCCGCTTGGTTCAATGAGGTTATTTGAGCTCCCCGCGCCTCGGGTGAAAATCTGCGGAATCACGAGTGAATCCGACGCTCTCATGTGCGCAGATGCTGGCGCTGACGCCTTGGGCTTTAATTTTTATGACGGCTCAAAACGTTACATCGATCCCTCCGCCTCGCTTCGATGGATCGCCAATCTCGAAGGTGCTGCAGACAGGGTTGCTGTTGTCGTGAACGCGTCTCCCGAGTTGGTGAATCTCCTCTGGAAATCTGAATGCTTTGAAATGATTCAATTTCATGGGGATGAAACCCCATCGCAGTGCGAGTCGACCGGTGTTTCTCACTGGATGAAAGCCGTTCGTGCGCGAGATGCGGCCGCGCTCGCGTACTCGCTTGAATTTTCGGCGCCTCAGGTCTTGCTGGATGCCTGGTCCCCTGCGGGTTACGGGGGCACTGGCGAGGTTGCCGATTGGGGACTGATTCGCGACTTCATCGCAAACTCACGCTCGCGGCAGTATGTTCTCGCGGGCGGATTGACCCCATCAAATGTCGCGCGCGCCATTGCTGAGGTCCAACCATGGGCAGTGGATGTCGCTGGCGGGGTAGAATCTCGTCCGGGCGTGAAGGATGCCTCGCTAGTTAAAGCCTTCGTCTCCGAAGCAAAAAAGTCCACTTAGCTCCAAAAGAAAAACCCCATTGCAAAGCCTGAAATCAGGCTCGGCAAAGAGGTTTAACGATAGCGGAAGAATTTTGTGGCGTTACGCTGCGCCAAGATCTTTTTCGACCTGCCAGTATTCCAAGTCCACGAGCGTATCGCGGCCAAAGATGCTGACAGAAACGCGCAACTTGCCACGCACAGGATCGATCTCTTCGACGAGACCATTCTGATTTTCAAAGGGTCCGTCGGATACCTTCACTTTGTCGCCGACTTCAAAATGGATTTTGGGCTTAACGGTATCCTCACGGTCGCGAACTTGGGCCAGCAGGGCCTCCACTTCCTTCGGACGCATTGGAATCGGACGGTCTTTCGTTCCGGCAAAGCCGAGGACACCAGCGGTATCCTTAATGAAATACCAAGATTTCTCGACGAGTTGGTTGTTCTCATCAAGAAGGTGCATGTTGACAATGATGTAGCCTGGAAAGAATTTGCGTGTGGTCTCGGTCTTCTTGCCACGCTTGATCTCCTGCACGCGCTCGGTGGGTATGAGAACCTCATAAATAAGATCCGACATTTCCTCCGTAGCGATGCGACGTTTGATATTGTCGTGAACTTTCTGCTCCTGTCCTGCGAGGACATGAACAACATACCACTGATCTTTCGGAGCTAGAGCCATTGTATTGTGAACTGGGTGGGCTATGGGCGGGTCAAATAACCCACCACATTAATGAGAATAAAATCAAAAAAGGCGATGTAACCACCGAGAATGATCATGGCCACGAAGACCACAACCGTCGAATCCGTAAGTTCCTTGTAGCGACGGAAACCCTTTTCATTGGGATCCCAGGGCCATTGTGCCTTGCCGAGTTCGGTGCGAACTTCGGTAGTAAACTTGCGGATTTTGGAAAACATCGGTTTGAGAATTGTGATAAAAGGCCACAGGTCAGGAGGGACTCGAACCCCCAACAAGCGGTTTTGGAGACCGCTGCTCTACCAATTGAGCTACTGACCTTCGGAAAAAATTCCGGCCTAGGCTTGTATCTTAGGCGATGATGTCGCCGACACGTCCGGCACCCACAGTGCGTCCACCCTCACGGATGGCGAAGCGGATGGTTTTTTCCATGGCGATCGGAGTAATCAACTCGACTTCCACAGAGACGTTATCACCAGGCATCACCATTTCAACACCCTCTGGCAATTTGACAGTTCCGGTCACGTCAGTCGTGCGGAAGTAAAATTGAGGACGGTAGTTTGTGAAGAATGGTGTGTGGCGACCACCTTCGTCCTTGCTGAGGACATAAACCTCGGCCTTGAACTTGGTGTGTGGCTTGATCGTGCCTGGCTTGGCGATAACTTGGCCGCGCTCGATGTCTTCTTTTTTGACACCACGGAGAAGCACGCCAACGTTGTCACCGGCTTCAGCGAAATCGAGAAGTTTGCGGAACATTTCGATGTCCGTGACAGTTGTTTTCTTGGTGTCAACGAGACCAACGATTTCAACTTCTTCCATTTTCTTGAGGACACCACGCTCAACACGGCCGGTGGCGACAGTGCCGCGACCTTCAATGTTGAAGACGTCTTCCACAGGCATAAGGAAAGGAAGGTCTTTGAGACGCTCGGGCTGTGGGATGTATTCATCAACAGCTGCCATGAGATCGAGGATCGCTTTTTCGTATTCAGCGTCGCCTTCGAGTGCTTTGAGGGCGCTGCCTTTGACGATTGGGATGGTGTCGCCAGGGAACTCATACTTGCTGAGGAGTTCGCGGATTTCCATCTCGACGAGCTCGAGAAGATCTTTGTCATCGACCATGTCCACTTTGTTCATGAAAACAACGATGGAAGGCACGCCGACTTGGCGGGCGAGAAGGATATGCTCGCGGGTCTGAGGCATTGGGCCGTCAGCTGCGCTGCA
>CAIWSO010000148.1 GCA_903915315.1 uncultured Spartobacteria bacterium
AAGATGTTGGATTCATTGCGTTTCGCAAAGGTGGAGATGGTGCTGTTTACAAAAAGACCCAAGCTAAGGAAACCAACATTTTAGGTGCTCTTCCAACCAACACAACGGCTCTCCAATAAAAAAGGCGAAAAAATTAATTTCATATGTCCATACTAGCAAAAATCGAATCCGAGCAATTCAAGTCCGAGATCACCTCTTTCGAAGTCGGTGATACAATCAAAGTCCACACCCGCGTTATTGAGGGTGATAAAGAGCGTGTGCAGATTTATTCTGGTATCGTCATTGGACGCAAGGGTTGCGGAATCAACGAAAACTTTACTGTTCGCCGTGTTTCTTACGGTGAGGGTGTGGAGCGTGTTTTCCCATTGCATTCTCCTCGTATCGCTAAGATCGAGGTTGAGCGTCGTGGAGCTGTTCGTCGCGCGAAGTTGAACTTCTTGCGTCAGCGCAAAGGCAAGTCCGCTACGACTGTTAAAGATCGCGCTGACCGCTCTTAATGCCGTGCTCCTTGGAGCATGAGCTTAGGTTGACGGGAAGTGGGTATTCCATTATTGCGGGGATAGATGAGGCTGGGCGTGGTCCGCTTGCGGGGAGTGTTTTTGCTTCTGCGGTGGTACTCCCTGCTGGATTTATTCCGCAAGGGATCAACGATTCGAAGAAGCTGACGCCGCGTGTTCGTGAGCGTCTGCATCAGCAACTGACTTCAGAACCGGATGTGCTATGGGCCGTAGCTAAAAAAACAGCCACTGAGATCGACCAGCTAAATATCCTGAGGGCGACTCATGCTGCAATGAGGGCCGCATGGGAGTTGATTGAGCCTCGACCGGACCACGTTTTGATCGACGGGTTGCCTGTTCCGCAGTTTCCTTGTCCGCAGACAGCCTTGGTGGGTGGGGATGCGATTAGCTTGAGCATAGCGGCGGCGAGCATTATTGCCAAAGTCGAACGCGATCTAGAAATGGAAGAAATGGATCGTCTTTATCCGGAATATGGTTTTGCGAAGCATAAAGGCTATCCAACCGCTGAGCACTTTGCCAAACTGCGATTGCATGGGCCTTGTCCGATTCATCGCCGAAGTTTTGCGCCGGTCGCGCAAGCCGAACTTTTCTGAAGCCGAACATATCACTTTGGGCCGAGAGGGGGAGGAGATGGCGGCACGTTATCTTAGCGAAAACGGATACAAGATTCTGTATCGCAATTTTCGGGCTCCGCATGGCGGTGAGGTCGATATTGTTTGTCGAGATAAGCGTCACAACGAGCTTGTTTTTGTCGAAGTGAAAACGCGAACAGAGGAAATATTCGGCCGTCCCTCAGATGCGGTGGATCAAAAAAAACGAGCACTGATTTTGCGTGGCGCTATGAAGTGGTTGCGTATGCTCGATATGCCGGATATCACGTATCGCTTCGATATCGTGGAAGTCGTCATGGGCCCACCGCTCGAAATCCGAGTGATTGAAAATGCCTTCAATACACCGGAAAAATATTCTTACTAATGTCCGCAATTCCGTCTCTTCTTTCTGCTCAAGAACTCAAACTTTCTTATGGTTCACAGCTGTTGCTCAATGGGGTGACACTCACCGTCGCCCCCGGCGAAAAGGTCGGCCTCGTGGGGCGCAACGGGTGTGGTAAGACCAGTCTGTTGAAAATCCTAGCTGGGGAAAACGAGGCGGACGCTGGAGAAATCTCACGACGCCGAGGTCTTCGCACGGGATACCTGCCGCAGGAATTTGAACTCGATCCTGGGCTTACTGTTCGGCAGAACATCGAGTCTGGAGCTGCGGATCTGGTCGAGTGGATGAGGCGCTATGAAAATGGCGAGGGCAGTGACAACGAGCTTCACGATCTGCTTGAAAAAATCCAGCACGCGGATGGCTGGAATCTCGAATCTCGCATCAAAGCCCAAGCGGGAGCGCTCAGTGCTCCACCACTGGATCATCTTGTGGCGCCGCTCTCCGGTGGCGAGAAACGCCGTGTTGCTTTGTGTCGAGCCTTGGCATCTCAGCCAGACTTACTGCTTTTGGATGAACCCACGAACCATTTGGATTCCGAGTCGATCAGTTGGTTAGAAGAAATTCTCCAGTCCTTTCCTGGTGCGGTGGTTTTTGTGACTCACGACCGCTACTTTCTGGAAACGATCGCGACCCGCATTATCGAGATCAGTGGGGGAACGGCTTTTTCGCATCCGGGTAACTACACCGCCTATTTGGAGTCCAAGGCACTCCGCCAGCAAATCGGCGAGCAGTCTGAGCGGCGGCGTCAGAGATTTATTCGAGCCGAATTGGAGTATGTCCGCGCTGGAGTTCGCGCCCAGCGATCCAAATCCAAAAACCGGCTGGAATCGTTTTACAAGATTGCCGGTCAGGAAGCGCCGCCCGAGGAACGGGAGATGGATCTTCTGATTCCGCCGGCCCCCGAGACGGGAAATGTGGCCGTTGAATTGGTGAATACGGGAATGTCGTATAGCACGGACAACGGGGAGCGGTGGCTTTTCCGTAATATGAATCTCTCGCTTCGTCCAGGGCAATGCACGGGAATCGTCGGGCGCAATGGTGTCGGAAAAACCACGCTGCTTCGCCTCTGTCTTGGAGAACAGGATCCCGTGGAGGGGACGGTGACCATCGGAAAGCGGGTTGTTTTTAACTACATTGACCAAGGGCGAATCCAACTCAATGGAACCGGCACCGTGATGCAGGAGATCAGTGACAGTGGAGGAATGGTGAAATTTGGCGATCAAACGATAACGGTGAGGTCGTATCTGCGTCGGTTTTTGTTTGATGAATCGCGCGTGAATGAACGCGTAGACAAGCTGTCTGGAGGAGAGCGTGCGAGGTTGATTTTGGCTAAGGTGCTCTGCCGAGGAGGCAACGTGATCGTACTCGATGAGCCTACAAATGACCTCGATTTGAGCAGTCTGCGCATGCTAGAAGAAGCGCTGGCTGCATTTGCGGGAACGGTGCTTGTAGTCAGCCACGATCGGTATTTTTTAGATCGCATTTGCGATCAGATCGTCGCCTTCGAGGAGGGCGGAATTCACATCCAGCCCGGAAACTTTTCTTACTATCTCGAAAAGAAAAAGGAACGAGATCAGCGCTACAAAAACCTCGGGTCCCATTTTTCAAGCAACACGTCTGCGCCAGTCGTTACAGCGCCCCCCGTTTCCAGTGCTCGTAAGCTGAGCTACAAGGAAAAGGCGGAGTTGGACTCGATGGAAGAGACGATCATGCATGCCGAGCAGTTGGTCGCCGACATTGAGGCCGAGTTGAGCGATCCTGCTTTTTTTACTACCCGAGCCATTGAGGCGCCTGCCGTTACAGCGAGGTTGGAAGCCGCCCGTGCTGACGTAGCCCGACTCTATGACCGATGGGAACAACTTTCTAAATGATGAGTCATGACACACCAGTGCCCGGTCAACGCTGGGTGAGCGACAGTGAGCCTGAGCTTGGTCTCGGGATTGTTTTAAAATGTGAATACGGCAGGGCCGAGATTTACTTTCCTGCGGCGGGCGAGCATCGCCAATACGCTCTGGGGAGCGCTCCCATTCGGCGAGTGCGATTCCAAGAAGGCGATACAATCAAGACGCACCAAGGGGAGAGCCAGTGCGTGCTTTCGATTGCTGAGGTCAACGGGTTGCTGACCTACCAATGCGCGTGTGGTCCAGTTACCGAAGCTGAGCTCTCCGATCTTATCAGTTTTTCCAAACCCGAAGAGCGTCTGTTGGTCGGGCAGGTTGATGAGTTAGCTCAATTTGATCTTCGGGTGGAATGCCTGAGTCGCCGTCGCTCTCTGCGCCAAAGTCCGATCCGTGGATTTGCCGGCGCCCGAGTGGATCTCATTCCGCACCAGATCTCGATTGCGGCCGAGGTCGCGACGCGGATTGTACCTAGAGTCTTACTTGCCGATGAGGTTGGCTTAGGTAAGACGATCGAAGCCGGCTTGATTCTACAGCGACTTCATCTCACTGGTCGCGCCGAACGGGTGCTTGTCCTCTTGCCGCCCGCGCTCCTGAACCAATGGTTCGTGGAAATGTTCCGCCGTTTCCAAATGTCTTTCAGTATTTTTGACGAAGAGAGATGTGCCTCCTTGGATGCGGGTGGCGAAAATCCTTTTCTCGATAGTCAGTTGGTGATTTGTGGGATCGATTTTCTTTCCACGAATCCTCAACGCGCAGCCCAAGCGCGCGAGGCTGGATGGGATTTACTGGTCGTCGATGAGGCGCATCACCTTCAATGGTCGCCGGACAAGGCCAGCGCGGAGTATCAGCTTGTTGATTCCCTCGCAGCCTCAACGCCATCACTCCTTCTTCTTACGGCAACCCCCCAGCAACTCGGCATGGAGGGTCATTTTGCACGTCTTCGCCTTCTGGATCCCGACAGGTTTGGTGATCTCAAGGCGTTTCTTGCGGAGTCCGAGCGTTACGAGCACGTCGCGAAAGTGATCAACTCCCTCCTCGATGGCAAAAAAGTGAACGATGACGAGCTATTCAAGGGTCCCCGCGTTGCTGCGCATTATGAAGCGTTTTTGGGTGGTGATGTCGCGGCGCGGGACCAAGTCGTGGCCGCCCTTTTGGATGAGCACGGAACCGGTCGGGTGATGTTTCGGAATACCAGAGCGGCCCTCAGCGGTTTTCCCAAACGGAAAGCCCACCTCGTTCCGCTGACTGCGTCTCCAGATGAATCCGCCGCCAAGTTGGCGTGGTTGATCTCCTTGCTGAAAGAATTAAAAAAGCAAAAAGTCCTCCTCATTTGTCATTCGCGCGAGTTCGCGGAAGAAATTCTCCAACGCCTCCAGAGTGAGATCAAAATCTCCGCCGCTATTTTCCATGAGGGCCTGACTTTGCTGCAGAGGGATCGCAATGCGGCCTTCTTTGCTGAAGAGGACGGGGCACGTCTGCTCATTTGTTCTGAGATTGGGAGCGAGGGCCGAAATTTTCAGTTCGCGCATCATCTCGTTCTCTTTGATTTGCCTTCCGATCCAGAGCTTTTGGAACAACGCATCGGGCGCCTAGATCGCATCGGGCAGACATCGACCATTCACATCCATGT
>CAIWSO010000149.1 GCA_903915315.1 uncultured Spartobacteria bacterium
GCTCGATGAGGCCAAAAAGCAGGACAACAAAATCATGATCGGTCGTTTGGCGAAATTTCTGCAAGACCTCCCCCAAGAGGATTCCATCGACCAATCGATCCTCGATTTAGAACAACGCATCTTTGCGGCTGCGAAGCCTGAACAAATCAAAGTCTCGATCGCATTGGCAGGCAGCACGCCGGGCCAGCCCGCAAAAAATCCAACGCCATAAAATCAACACCCAACATGCAAAAAACCACCCGCACCGCACTCCTCGCGCTCGCCGCTTTCTCGGCGTCTGCGTTTGCCCAACAACCCGCCAGCATCACCCCCTCCCCCCGCACCGAGCAGGAAGAAAAATGGGTGAGCAACCATGAAGCCCGTGTCGCCGCCGCCAAGAAGGGTGACATCGATGTGATCCTGATAGGCGACTCGATCACCCACTACAGCGGAAGCACCCCGGCATATCAACGCCACTTCGGTTCGCGCAAAACGATGAATCTCGGCCAAGGCGGCGACCGCACCCAGAATGTCCTTTGGCGTCTCCAGAACGGTGAAGTCGAGGGCATCCAACCCAAGATCGCGATGCTCATGATCGGCACCAACAATATCGGCCGTGGCGAAACACCCGAGGACACGATCCTTGGCATCAAAGCCATCCTCGCCGAACTCAAACAACGCCTGCCGAACACCAAGGTCGTGCTGTGTTCCATCCTCCCGCGCGGTGGCGCGATCATGGCCCCGATCGGCAAGGCGAACGGCCAACTCCCCGCCCTCGCCGATGGCAAACAGGTCATCCATGTCGATCTCACGAGCGACTTCCAGAATCCTGACGGATCGCTCAACGAAACCCTTTTCGGCGGCGACAAAGTCCACCTGAATATCGACGGCTACCGTGTTTGGTTTCAAAAAGCCGAATCCCACATCGCCGCCGCCCTCGGTGAAACACCGCTGCCACCCATGGCCGCAAAATAGGCCGTCAACATGAACCAGACCATGAAATCAAAAACTCTTCACCGCATCTGTGCCGTTGTTTTTTCGCTGTTGCTTGCCCTTCCTCTCTCCGCCGAAATGGTCGCGGTGCAAGGCGGGCTGTTACCGAAAACCTCGCAGATGGCGGCAAAGGAAGTCGCGGCATTCCAAATCGGAAAATTCGAGGTCACCAACTCCGAGTGGAAAGTGGTCGCAGATTGGGCCGTTCCCAAAGGCTATGATCTGGGTTGGGTCGGCGGGGGAGCGAGTAATCAAAAACCCGTTGCATTCGTGACTTGGTTCGAGGCTGTGAAATGGTGCAATGCGAAGAGTGAAAAGGAGGGTCTCACGCCGGTTTACCATCTCAATGGCGCGCCCTACCGTACAGGCAGTGCCGTCCCGACGGTCGACGCCAGCGCGAACGGCTACCGCCTCCCGACCGAGATGGAATGGGAATGGGCGGCCCGAGGCGGAGTCAAAGGCGAAGGCTATGCCTACTCCGGCAGCGATGATTTGAATGCCGTCGCCTGGCATTCGAGCAATTCCGGCGGCACCATCCACGCCGTCGGCACGAAGGCCCCGAATGAACTGGGCCTCCACGACATGACGGGGAATGTTTGGGAGTGGAGTTGGGAATACCACCAAATGAGATACTTCTTCCGCCGAATCCGTGGTGGTTGCTGCATATTCAGCGCGGTTCCTTGTCCAGCCGCACTCCGCGGCATCATTGAGAAAAGCGAACGCAGCCACGGTTTTGGCCTCCGCGTCGCCCGCAACACAGCGCCATGATTTCCATCAAAAAAATACCTTCTTCCCACCACTCCACCACTGTGAAAAAACTACCGATCCTGATTCTGGCCTACTTCGCCCTTGGCCTCACGGTCGGTGCCTTCGCGGAGGAACCGGCACCGAAGCTCCCGACGCCGCCCGAGGTGTGGAAGAACTACAATCCCGACGCCGGCGATTTCAAAGAGGAGATCATTTCGGAGGGAACGAAGGACGGCATTTACTTCCGGGATTCCTACATCAGCGCCTATGTGAACGGCGAAGAGGTCCGCGTCTTTTGCAAATACGGGGTGAAAGAGGGAGCCAAAAACGCGCCCGGGCTCTTGAATGTTCATGGCTGGATGCAAGGCCCCCACCTTGATCTGGATTTCATCAAGGACGGCTGGGCAGTGATGGCCCACGACTATTGCGGCAAAAAGGACGACCGCCCGCACTACACGAAGTATCCCGAAAAACTCAAAAACGGGAACATGGATGCCAAGGAGGGCTACCGCGTGAAGGCCAAGCTCCCCGATGGAAAAGACATCACAGATCCCAAGCAAACCGACGACTACATCTGGTATGCCATCCAACGCCGAGTGCTGAGTTATTTCATGGCCCAAAAAGAGGTCGATCGATCCCGCATCGGCGCGAAGGGTTATTCCTATGGAGGCTTCCTGATGTGGAACCTCGGAATGGATCCGCGCGTGAAGGCCGTCGTCGCTTATTTCTGCAGTGGCTGGACCGATTTCTACCGCGACAAGGCGGTCTGGCTTTATAACAACCCCTATGTCGAGCCGCCGAAGTCTCCCGGCGACAAACTCC
>CAIWSO010000150.1 GCA_903915315.1 uncultured Spartobacteria bacterium
CCGAATCGTAGTGCGCCCCAATAACCCAATGAGGTTCACTCAAGCCGCAAAAATCGTGCGTCACGGCCTCGATATTGTAGCAATCGATACCATCGACTTGGAATGTCTGGCGCGTGACCTTCAGTCCGATGTGCAAAAAATACTTCTCGATGAAATCAGCTGCGCGCACCAATCCGTCGGGATTGTTCCTAAGATTGCGCTCCTCCGCCGAAAGGGCCTCGGCGATCTGAAAGAGACGACGCGCGATGTCGCTGGGTTCTTGATCGTGTTTACTCATGTCACCTCCCCTGCGGGATCACAATCACCGCAGGCTTTGAATTCTTGCTGGAGCCACTCTCGCGGGTGATGTAGCTGCTCCCGAGAGGGCTGGTGGACCACGAAGCACCTGAAGTCGAGCGGGTCTGGTAGGACTGGCCAAGCGGCGATGTGGTAAGAGTGGCTCCTGATGAGGAATCGCGGGTGATGTAGCTGTTCCCGAGCTTGGAAGTAGTCTGCGACTGTCCGCCCGGCCCTTGGGTCACGTAACTATTACCCAGCTTCGTCGTGCGCCATGTGTGGCCAGAGGAATCGCGGGTGATCGTGGTGCTGCCGAGTTGGGTGGTGGAGAAGGATTGGCCTCCCGTCGTGCGTGTCGTGTATCCCGACCCCAGCTTGGTGGTCGTGGACTGGCCGCCGCCAGAAATAGGAATGACCAGCGGTTGGGTGCAAGGAGATTGATCCTTCGCGATCAACGAAGGGGAACAGGAAATCAAGAGTGTCGCCGCAAGGAATCTCAACAGCCTCATGCCCATAAATCTGACACATGTCTGTATTTTGCATAGCCAAATAACGGGTCCGCTACCCGTCAGATCTCAAGGAACGGAAACGAATAACTCGGGCCCCAAAATATAAGTGAGGAGGCGAGTTTCCCACAAAAACACAACCATCAGCGCGGGCAAAGATGACACGATCGAGGGATCCTTCGATCAATTGAGGGGCATCGTTTTCGCAATCCTTGCAAAGTCATATCAAAAGAATCACGATTGCATCAGCAAAGTGATTGCATTTCATACCCCCTCTCGTCACGCTCAAGTCAGATGTCAAAGTCGCGACTCTTTATTCCTTTGTTAGGACGCCTGGGAAGCCAAATTCCCGCGCTTTCGACAAATAAAACCTTAACGTCACTTTGATTCTTTTTCGATATGGAAATTAATTCGCCCAGAGAGATCGCCAATCGTGAATCCATCCATGTTGATGAGCTTTCCGGTTCCCTAAAAGACTCTGCGATTCTGGTCGTGGATGACAGTCGTCTTATGCGCATAGTGCTCACAAAGGCACTTCGGGAATTGGGATTCACAAATATTTCTGAGGCAGTGGACGGACGAGATGCCATTAAAAAACTGTCTGAGGGTTCCTATGAACTCATGCTTCTGGACATGGAGATGCCGGAGATGAACGGCATCGAGGTCTTGATCGCCAAGAACACTGTTCCCAAGCTCAAAGAAGTCCCCACTATTGTCATTTCGGCCACCGAGCAGGTCGATCTGGCTGTAAAATGCATCGAGGCTGGTGCCGAAGATTATCTCCTAAAACCGCCCAACAACACTCTCCTGCGCGCGCGTGTCACAACCTCCCTGGAAAAAAAGCGCCTTCGCGACATGGACCGGATTCTTTTTGCACGCCTCCAAGAGGAAAAAGAACTGGTCGAAATCGAAAAGGAAAAATCTGAGCACCTTCTCCTGAACATCCTGCCGGGAACGATCGCTGGGCGCCTCAAGGCTGGAGAAAAAACCATCGCCAACGGGCACCAGATTGTTTCCGTTTTGTTTGCCGACCTTTGCGGATTCACCAAGCTATCTCGCAAGACCAGTCCCGCTGATCTGGTGAGTATGCTCAACGAAATTTTCACTACCTTCGACGACATCGTGAAGAACCACGGCGTTGAGAAAATCAAGACTATCGGCGATTGCTACATGTTGGTTGGCGGCCTCCCCAACCCTCGCGATGACCACGCTCATGCTGTCGCGGACACCGCGTTGGAGATGGTTCAAGCTCTGGAGCGGATCAACAAAAATAGGGACATCGACTTGGCCATGCGCATCGGCATTCATTCTGGGCCCGTTGTCGCCGGCGTCATCGGCAAGATCAAGTTCACCTATGACATCTGGGGCGACACCGTGAATGTGGCCAGCCGCATGGAG
>CAIWSO010000151.1 GCA_903915315.1 uncultured Spartobacteria bacterium
CCGGTTCATGGTATTGCCGATATTAACTTCGAAGCGGCGGAAAAATTAGCCGTCCAATATGGCATCGCCCACGCTTATGGATCATTTGACGCCATGCTTGCCGAGGCTCCCGCGAATGCGGTTTTCGACCTCGCTCTGCCGCCAAGTCATTTTGCATCCGTCCTTCGTCGCCTGCCGGTGGGCTCGCCCGTTCTTTTGCAGAAGCCGATGGGTGAAACCATGGAGCAGGCGCGTGAGATTCTGGCCGTTTGCAAGGATCGCCGCCTCATTGCTGCGGTAAACCTGCAACTGCGTTTTTCTCCATTTGTGATGGCTGCAGCCAGTCTCATCAACCAGGGCGTTATCGGCGATCTTCGAGACATCGAGATTCGTGTGACCTCACATACCCCATGGGACCACTTTCCCTTCCTTAAAAAAGCACCCCGTTCCGAGTTGCTTTACCACAGCGTTCACCACATCGACTGCATCCGGCATTTTCTTGGCACTCCCGCGCACATCTATGCCAAAACCCTGCGCCATCCGGAACTCGACATGTCCGAAAGTCGCACGGCGCTCATTCTCGATTACGGTGACGCCGTGCGAGCAAACATCCAGACAAACCATTTCCACCGGTTCGGCACACGCCATCAGGAGAGCTACATCAAATGGGAGGGAACCAAGGGCGCGATTTTTGCCAAGATGGGGCTTCTCATGAACTACCCCGAAGGCGTTCCCGATGAATTCGAGGTTTGCACATTCCAAGACGACAAGCCGGTGTGGGAGACGATTCCTCTCGAGGGAAGCTGGTTCCCCCATGCCTTCATGGGTTCGATGGCCCAGGTGATGCGTGCGGCGGATGGCGACTCGCATGCGCTGGTCACGCCTGTTGAGGATTCGATCCACACGATGGCCTGCCTCGAGGCGGCCTACGAGTCGAGCGATTCAGGAGGCTGCGACCCCGCAAAATTTATCACTCCATGAAAGAAACCTACTTCGAGGAATACCTGGAGGGCCCGCGCAAAACGACCACGGGGCGAACTATCACCGAGGCGGACATCGTTCTCCACGCCGGGCAAACCGGGGATTTCTACCCCCACCACATGGATGCCGAGTGGTGCGCCACCCAACCTTTCAAGAAACGCATCGCCCACGGGACTCTCGTCTTTTCGGTTGCTGTGGGAATGACCGCCGCCGAGATCAACCCTCGAGCGATGTCCTACGGCTACGACAAGCTCCGCTTCATCAAGCCCGTCTTCATCGGCGATACAATCGTGTCAAAAACGAGCATCACCGAGAAGCGCGAGCACAAGCGTCCCTCCCATGGAATCGTGGTGGAGAAACTCGACGTCACCAACCAACACGGCGAGACGGTTCTCGTTTGCGAGCACCTCCTCATCGTCGAACGCAAACTCCCTGTCACATGATCCATCTCAAAGGCATCGCCTGGAACCACACCCGCGGCTTCGTTTCCGTCGTCGCCACCGCCCAACGATTCGAGGAATTGCACCCGGGCGTTTCCATTTCCTGGGAGAAACGCTCCCTTCAAGCCTTCGCAGACGCTTCGATGGAGGAGTTGGCAACCCGTTTCGATTTGATCGTCATGGACCATCCCCATACGGCCCTGGCCGCCACCGAGAGACTTCTTTTGCCCTATGAAGACTGGCTTCCACAGGAATTCCTGCGCGATCAGGCGGCCAACTCCGTGGGACGCTCCCATGAGAGCTATCGATTCCAAGACAAGCAATGGACGCTCGCGACCGATGCCGCCACGCCGATTTCCACCTGGCGCGCTGATCTGCTGCTAAAGCATGGGCTAGAACTCCCGAAAACCTGGCCGGATGTTTTAGAGATGGCGAAGGCGGGATTTGTGACCGTCTCCGCGTTTCCGATCGATATGCTGATGCACTCCTACATGTTCTGCGAGGCACTCGGGCACATGCCTTTTGGCGCAGACAGGAAAATCGCTCCTGAGGACACTCTCGCTGCCGCCCTCGAGGAATTACGCCGACTTGTGGCGCTCTGCGATCCCGCTTGTTTGGAAAGAAATCCCATTCGCACGGCGGAGTGGATGTCTTCAGTGGACGAAGACCGGCGCGCCGTGTATTGCCCATTCGCCTACGGGTATTCGAACTACTCGCGTCCGGGCTATGCGCGCCACTTGCTCAAAGCCGGCGGGCTCGTCGAATTTGGAGGCAAGCGGTTGAGATCGACACTCGGCGGAGCGGGCATGGCTGTCTCCTCGAAAACCAAGCATCCCCGCGAGGCCATGGATTACGCGGGATTCTCGGCCTCCCCCGAGGTCCAAAGAGGCGTCTACTTTCAATCCGGAGGCCAACCTGGACATCGAACCGCCTGGACCGACCAAGCTGTGAACACCGCAAGCAGTGGATTTTTTGAAAACACGCTCCAGACCCTCGACGAGGCTTTGTGCCGGCCAAAAGTTCCCGGCTACATGGCTTTCCAAGACGCAGCCACGCCTGTCGCCCATGATGCGGTGGCGGGAAAAAAATCCGTCGCGGAAGCCGCCCGTGAAATCACCAAACTTTGGGAAACCTTGAAATGAAGCCACTCTCCGACCTCGTTGTTCTCGATTTTTCGCAATTCCTCGCTGGTCCCGCCGCCGCGATGCGGCTCGCCGATCTTGGTGCAAGGGTGATCAAAATCGAACGCCCCCAAGGCGGTGACATCTGCCGCCAGCTCTACATCTCGAACCTAGGAGTGGAAGGCGATAGCACGCTTTTCCACTCGATCAACCGGAATAAGGAGGGCTTCGCCGCCGATCTTAAGAACCCCGAACACCTCGTCGCCGTTCGCAAGTTGATCGCCGCCGCGGATGTGCTGGTCGAAAACTTTCGCCCCGGCGTGATGGAAAAGCTCGGCCTGAGTTACGAGGCTGTGAAAGCCATCAACCCCCGCCTCGTCTACGCCACCGTCACAGGTTACGGCACCAAGGGGCCATGGGCCGGAAAACCCGGACAGGACCTTCTTGCCCAATCCATGTCCGGCCTCACTTGGCTCAGCGGGGATGCAACAGGAAATCCCGTGCCGATGGGGCTCGCCGTCGCGGATCTCACCACCAGCGCCCACCTGGTGCAGGGCATTCTCGCGTGCCTCGTTCGCCGGGGTGTCACGGGTCGCGGCGGACGGGTTGAGGTGAGTCTCATGGAATCCATTCTCGACCTGCAATTCGAGGTCATCACCACCCATCTCAACGACGGTGGCAAGGCCCCGAACCGGAGCGCCGTGAACAATGCCCACGCGTATCTCGGCGCTCCCTACGGCATCTATGCCACCTCGGATGGCCATCTCGCGCTGGCGATGGGCCAGGTGCCGCGCCTCGGCGAGCTTTTGGGTTGCCCGGCTTTGCTGGCCTATACCGATCCCAAGAGCTGGTTCAGCCACCGTGATGAGATCAAGGCAACTCTTCGCGACCATCTCCCCACACAAACCACCGCCCATTGGCTTTCCATTTTGGAACCTGCCGATATCTGGTGCGCCGAGGTCATGTCGTGGGAAAAACTCCGCACCACCCCAGGCTACAACGCCCTTGATATGGAGCAGGAAGTCCTTTGCCCCGCCGGCACTCCGCTCAAGACTCTTCGCTGTCCGATTCGCATTGATGGCGAAATCTACAAATCCGCCGCAGGCGCCCCGTCCATCGGCCAACACAACTTTCAAATTAAAGACGAGTTCAGCCTCTAATTCAACCCAACCAATCCATCATGAAAAATCCCAATCCCGATCCTGCCCAACACAAGAACATCCCCGTGTGGAACGCCGAAAACTGGATGTATGAGGACATCGAAATCGGGAGCCGCATCCGTTCGATTCGCCGCACGATCAGCGAGGGCGAGTCGATGCAGTTCAACGCCCTCGTGCTCGACATGCACCCGTATGTCGCCGACGAGATTTTCGCCAAAGAGGAAGGCATTTTCGGCCGACGCCTCATCGCCGGGGCCATGGTCTTCAGCGTTGGCCTCGGATTGGTCGCCACGAATTGTGTGAACGCCTTCAGCTACGGCTACGACAAACTGCGCTTCATCAAACCGGTTTTCATCGGAGACACGATCTACACCATCAAGACCGATCTCGAAAAAACGCCGAAATACCCCGAGATGGGCCTCTATCGCGCCAGCTACGAGGTTTTCAAAAATGAGGGCGAGCTGGTGCTCTATTGCGAACACCTGCAAACCGTCAAATACCGCAACGCCGAAATTGCACGGAAAAACACCGAGATTTGATCTTTTCACTCTCAAGTATTTTTGGATTTCAGCTCCTTTGAGAAACTTGTCAGGAGACGATTCCTTTCCAATCAATCACCATGAATAAAACCACGCTCGCCATTGCCATTGGAGCCCTCGCCTCCAGCTATTCTGGTCTCGCGGAAACCAAGATTTCCAAGGTCTCGCCCACAACTGATACGCCCACCTATTTGAAGCAAACCAAGCCCACGCCGGCCCCGGGGACACCCTCGTCTTCGCACCCGAAATCCTGTCGCCCACCTACTACTACGCGCGAGCCTTTCGCGATCCCAACGGCCGCTTCGTGGAGGAGAACGACCGCTACGCCCAAGCGCTTCTTTATCGCCGCGTGGGGCTCGACTGCTTCGCCGCCGCGCAGAGCTGAGCTTTCTCAACGGCCTTCACCCCAAAAGCAATTTCATAGCAATCAAGCGGGCATCGAATGAATTGTCGAAGCTCTCGCTCTCTTTCTCTTTACAGCCTCGGCCTCCAGCATTAAAAAATCCCCTCACTCCATGAAAAATAGCCTCACTCTGTGCGCCCTGCTACTAACCGCTTTGCCAGCACTGCCCGCCGCCGAAACGCCCCAACACACGGTACGGATTCATAACGGCTTTGTTTACGCTCCGGCGGGCATCGCCTGTGTCGTCGATGACCAGGCGGCCTTCGTCCTCGACATCGGGAGGGCACCGGGGGCGAAGCCACAGTTTCTCGGTCAGCACTGGTCTGCGTCGGGGTGTCGGCCTGGCATAGCGGCGCCGGATGACTCCATTCATAAGTTGGTTCTGGAATCGAAGGAGGCGAATATCCAATGGGTCTGGGGCAAGGCAGGCGATGCGGCGGTCGGTCGGATCAGCGTGGACAAGCCGACGACCGTCACCGTGAAACTGTTAAAAGAATCATGGCCCAAATTATACGCCGCCTATACGCCCGCCAGCGATGGCGTGACGGGCGAGGCGACCTTGCAAAATGGCAATAAAATCGGCTGGCGCCTGGCGCTCTCGACTGCACCGGCCAGGAATGATGGTGAGACGCTGGAGCTGACGCTCGACCCCAAGGAGCCGGTGCGTCTGGTCGCCGGGCTGGGAACCTTACCTAAATTTTCGGACGTGGACGGTATTTTGGAACGTGCGGAAGAGGCCTACGTCGCGCGCCGACCTTCCGCCAGCGGCCCGTGGGGGGATTTCGTCGGGGCGATTGCCGACAACCTGAATAATACCCGGGTGTACAGCACGGACAATCATCGCCTGGCCTACACCGTGAGCCGAAAATGGGCCAAAGGCCCGAACAAGGCCCCGTATTTCGGCTGGGACAGTTTCTTTAACGCCGCTCTGGGCTGCCTCGACGATCCGCAGGCCGCTCAAGAGATGGTCCGAGCAAGCTTAGAACTTGCAACACCCCAAGGGTTTATCGCCAATTTCTCGCACTGGGAATTCATAGGGAAGTCGACCAGTTTTGATCGCTCGCAGCCTCCGGTCGGTAGCTTGTGCGTCTGGCGTATGCACCAACGCCGGGCGGACGTCGGCTTCCTTCGCGAAGTCTATCCCAAACTGGTCAAGTGGCATGCCTGGTGGATGACCGCACGCGACGGCAACAATGACGGCTTGTTGGAGTGGGGCTCGAACGGCAACGGCTGGCATGGTGCGCTCTTGGAAACCGGCTGGGACGACACGCCGCACTTTAACGGAGGCAAGATGGTCGGCCCCAATATGAATGTTAACGCCGTAGATCTGAACTCCTTGTACTCAATGGACGCCGAATATCTCGCGCTGATCGCCGACGCGATCGGCGAGAAGAATGACGCGGAGAAATTCCGCGCCGAGTCCAAGGCGATTAACCAGCGGATCAACGAGCAATTATGGAACGAAGAACTCGGCATCTATTGCAGCCGCATGTGGGGTGCGGAGGGCAAGTCGGGCGCATTCCTGACCCGGTTAACACCGATGAACTTCTATCCGTTGACTTGCGGCGCGCCCGATGCGGAACAGGCGAAGCGTGTGCTCAAGGTCATGACCGATCCCAAGAAGTTCTGGGGTGAGTGGATTCTGCCCACCCTGGCCTATGATGACCCCCTGTTCGCGAAACAGGATTACTGGAATGGCAAGGTGTGGGGGCCGGTGAATTACTTGGTGTTCCAAGGGGTGAAACGCTACGCCACCCCGGAAGTGAAAGCCGAATTCGCCCGCAAGAGCGTCGAGCTATTCATGCAAAACTGGACTCAAAACGGAACCTGCGGGGAAAATTTCTCTAGCACGACGGGCAAGCAAACCTCGGATCCGAATTACACCTGGGGCGCCCTGCTCTGCCTGGTTGGCGTGGAGGCGGTGATCGACCAACAGCCCGACGGTAAGTTCGTTGCCGGGCAGGGGCTGCCTGCAGATCTGAAGCTAAACAAAATCCCCCTGGCCGACCGCCTCTACCAGGTAACGGTTAAAAACGGAATCGGTGTGCCGACAGTCGATGTCGGTAATCCACGATAAACCATGTTCAGACCAGCGAGGAATGAATCCCCATTTCCCCGCTCTCCGGTCCTCCCATGAGCTTTCTCAACGGCCTTCACCCCAAAAGCAATTTCCTAGCAATCTTCGATAGCGGAAAACAAGACAAGTAAGCCAACGCCCAGTCCATCGAGTTGGGTGATGGGAGGACTTATGCGATCGATGGGAAGAATGGTGCGGTGGACGGCATGACTTGCGCGGTGGATGGCACAGGGTCGTAAAGCTCAGCTCCCGGCCGATAAAATGCCTCGACTCTGCCGTCCGGAATGGGAGTTTCGCCATCGCCAGCTTCGGCTACCAAGAAATCAAGCAACCCCATACCCATGAACTACAACCTAACACCGAGGGGGGAACGCTTCTGCTCGGTCGGCACAACCACCTGTTTGGTGAATGCACGCATTCGAACAACTGGCGCAATGATCCCGATTTTGTTTCTGTCCGCGCCCGAGGCGGCATCACCATCGAACACCAAAAGCGCTTTATCGACATGGCGGCGCAACTCGGTTTCGAATACAACACGGTTGATGATGGTTGGGAAATGTGGCCGGACAAATGGAAGTCGCTGGCCGAACTCGCCGCTTATGCAAAGTCCAAAAATGTCAAACTCGTCGCATGGAAAGACACCGCCGACGGCGACCATGTGCCAGACCCAACGGATAACTACGCCAACCTCCGCCGATTCCTGGATAACTGCCGAGACGCTGGTCTAGCTGGCATTAAAATCGACTTCCTCTGGGGCAACCCGCTCATCGGTGAAGGCACCAAGACGCTGACCTACATGCCTGTCGTCTATCGCCTGTGCGCGGAACGCCAACTCACCGTGAACTTCCACGGGTCCGTGAAGCCAACTGGTCAGGCACGCACATGGCCGAACGCCATCACCCAAGAACCTGTGCTTGGCACAGAAGCTGGAAGTTCTCCCGCTGATGCTTCGATCGTCGCGTTCCTTTGCGGATTGGCAGGTTACTGTGATTACACGCCTGGGATTTTTGCCACTGGCGAGAAACCCGAGTTGCGTGGCAAGTCCACTTGGGCCCATCAACTCGCGCTCGGTATTGTTTTCTGTTCTCCGGCACTCCACTGGGCCAACGGTCCCGAACTCACTGCCGTCGCGTTTCCTGAAGGCTCCCTGCAGCGTGAGGTCTATCAGTCCATTCCATCATCGTGGGATGAGTCCATTGTGCTCGATTCCAGTAAGCCAGGCAGCATTGCCGGCTTCGCCCGCCGCAAAGGCAATGACTGGTTTGTTGGGATCATTAACGGCAATGAAAACGAACCGCTAACTCTCGATAAGGTTTCACTCCCATTCCTCGGGAACAAAAACTATAGCTCCATCTGGATTGCTGATGGAACGAAGCCATATGAATTCACAACGGGGACATCGGCGTCCGTCAGCGCAGCAACGCCCCTTTCGGTGAAAATGGCGCCAGGCGGCGGTTACGTCGCTGTGTTTCGCGCAACTTCCAATTCGAATTAAAAAAATCCTCCATCTACTGGCACTTATGGGGGGATGCTGGAACTTGAATTACCCCAGAGCATGCGGGAGACGTTTTCTCCATTCGAAATGGAAGGTCACGTGTTCAACCGCCCGCCCGTTGCCAAGTTCTGCCTCTGAGCTTGCTTTCAAGCCAACAGCGGCAATAATTATTTTCAGTTAGGCGAGTGGTATTTTTGATTCAAAATAGCCATTCGTTTTTTTAAGGGGGCATAGCTCAACGGTCAGAGCAGGCGGCTCATAACTGCTTGGTTCACGGTTCGAATCCGTGTGCCCCCACTCCCCAACGGCTTTTTTATCGTTTTTGAAAAAGAACGAGGTGTTCGAGTTGCTCGCGACCCGCATAAGTGGGGATGGCGGTTTGGAAATCGATTTTTTGAAATGAGGGCAGGAAAAGTTCGTCAAGTTCGCTGGATGACGAGCCAAAGGGCGGCGAGTTGGGGTCCGAGTTCTCTGGGTTCATAAAAAAGACGGCGAGTAAAAAGCCGCCGGGCTTGAGTGCCTTAGCGGCTTCGCGGGTATAGTCGGCGCGGCGGTCCGGTCGGATCGCGCAGAAGCAGGTATGTTCGAACAACCAATCAAAAGGGCCAAGACCCAACGCGTCGCCAGTGAGAAAGTCCCCTAGAATATAGGATTCATGGCCCACTGCGGGAAATGTGGAGGCAGCACGAATGGCCGAGGGTGCGATATCCATCCCGACGACCTTGGTTGTTTTTTTCTGTGCGATCGCGCGAACATCATGGCCACTGCCGCAACCTGGAACGAGGACACGTCCGGTGATATCGGAATGCGAAAGCCAACGGACGAGGGCAGGGTGGGGGAGTCCTTTATCCCAAGGGGTGTCGCCGTTCTGGTAGCGGGACTCCCACTCAGAGTCGGCGCCAGCGTGTGCCAAGTGAGATGCCGTATTGGAATTTGCGGGAATGTTCACGAATGAGAAAGGGTAGGTTGATTTCGTGCTCCAGTCGAAAGTGCGAGGAGAGCTTTTCTTGAAGGACGTCGGCAGAGGCTGGGCCATCTTGCTGGCCGCCCAGCCACAGGAAGGGGGGCGTGTATTGTTCCAACCAGGAAAAAGGCGTCGCCATGAGCAGTTGGCCGCCTGGGGCGACCAGGTCGGGTAGCCTTTCGAGAAAGGCGATTGGTGCGGGAAGACGGCAGAGAAGATTGGCGGCGAGCACAACGTCGAAGTTGCCAAGATCCCTCCGAAGGTCGATGGCGTTTCCCGTTTCAAAATGCACACGCTGACGATCGATATCCGCAGGGATGCGGGCGACGAAGGATTGGGTTTTTCTTCCCTCCCAGGGAACATCCCCCGCGAGAAAGCTGTTATTTTTCAGCGTCTCTGAGGCTTCAATGAAGGCCTCGGAGTAGTCGATGCCCAAGACCCTTGGGATGGTTCTAGCTAGCTCGAACGAGGAAGCTCCGACCGCGCATCCGATATCCAGTGCAGAGGAGGAAGGGGATGTGGGATCGAGTAATTCGTTCACCACGCGCTGAGCGAATCCCCAGGCGGATTCCGGTATGGGCAGATCTCCGGCAGCCTCATGGAATGCCGCGTAATGGAAAAAAAGATAGTCACTGACGAGCTGGGGAGTTTCGTAAGGATTGGACACGCGCGAAAAACTATCGGATAAAATCATCTTAAGGAATCTCTATCGCTTCTTGGACAAGAGGCATGGGGTTCTGATACACCCCAGTCATGTTCACGCGAGTATTCTCAGCAGCACTCCAAGGCGTCGAAGCAATCCAAGTGGAAGTGGAGGTCAATACGGGCGTGGGCAATCCTCTTGTGATCGTGGTGGGTCTGCCTGATGCGGCTGTGAGGGAAAGCAAGGATCGTGTGACGACGGCGATCGGGAACAGCGGCTTCCGCTGGCCTCGCGAACGAACGACGATCAATCTCGCGCCGGCTGACACCAAGAAAGAAGGGCCCAGCTTTGATCTGCCGATAGCTATTGGGATGATCGCTGCTGCCGAGCGCGCGGAGTTGCCGAGGCTCGAGCGTTGCTATGTGGTTGGCGAACTCGCGCTCACAGGCGAGATCCGACCAATCAAAGGCGCTCTGCCCATCGCGGTGGAAGCCCGCAACCAAGGTAAAAAAGCCATCATTCTTCCAGCGGTCAACGCACCCGAGGCCGCCATTGTCGAGGGGATCGAAGTTTACGGGGTTCGGAATCTCCGTGAGGCCTATGAATTTCTGGCGAGAAAAAAAGATCTCATCCCCTTGCAAGGAAACGCAGCCGAGCGGCTTGAGTCCTACTCCGGTGACGATGTGGATTTTTCCGAAGTGAAGGGCCAGCATCAAGTCAAGAGAGCTATCGAGGTGGCCATGGCTGGTGGACATAATCTCTTGCTTATTGGCCCGCCAGGATCGGGGAAGAGCATGCTCGCGAAACGCATCCCGACGATCATTCCTCCGATGTCGCTCGATGAGGCGATTGAGACAACCAAGATTCACAGTATTTGCGGGCTTTTGGATGAAACCCATTCGTTTGTCGCGAAGCGGCCGTTTCGTTCTCCGCACCACACCGTGAGCGATGTCGGCTTGCTGGGAGGCTCAACAAATCCGACGCCCGGCGAGGTGAGCATCGC
>CAIWSO010000152.1 GCA_903915315.1 uncultured Spartobacteria bacterium
CCAGAATACCTTGCATACATGCTCAAGTTTGACTCGGTACACGGTCGCTTCGAGGGAGAAGTCTCGGTCGACGGAAGTGATCTGATTGTGAATGGCAAAAAAATCCGTCTTACCGCAGTGAAAGATCCGACGACTCTCAAGTGGGATGAAGTTGGTGCTGACATCGTAGTGGAATCGACTGGCTTGTTCTTGGATCATGCCTCTGCCGAAGCCCACCTCAAAGCCGGCGCTAAGAAAGTGATCATGTCTGCTCCGTCGAAAGACGAAACGCCTATGTTTGTTTACGGCGTGAATGACAAATCCTACGCTGGCGAGGCCATTATTTCGAATGCCAGCTGCACGACGAATTGCTTGGCTCCTCTCGCGAAAGTGATCAACGACACCTTCGGCATCAAGCGTGGTCTCATGACGACTGTTCACGCAGCCACAGCCACTCAGAAGACCGTGGACGGCCCGAGCAGCAAGGATTGGCGCGGCGGTCGCGGCATCTTGGAAAACATCATCCCATCATCGACTGGCGCCGCCAAAGCCGTGGGCAAGGTGATTCCTGCTCTGAACAAAAAACTCACAGGAATGGCCTTCCGCGTGCCGACCTCCGATGTTTCCGTGGTCGATCTCACCGTCGAGCTCGATAAACCCGCTTCCTACGAAGAAATCTGCGCTGTCATCAAAGCCGCCTCCGAAGGCGCTATGAAGGGCGTTCTCGCTTACACAGACCAGAAGGTTGTGAGCACCGACTTCCGTGGAGAGACGAATACCTCTGTCTTCGACGCCGAAGCTGGCCTCGCACTCGATTCCACCTTTGTGAAACTTGTTTCCTGGTATGACAACGAGTGGGGCTACTCGAACAAAGTTCTCGAGATGGTTCGCGTCATCGCCAAATAATTTTACAAAACGATTGATTGACCACAGAGGACACGGAGAGCACGGAGGAAACTAAAGTCTCTGTGTGCTCCGTGAACTCTGTGGTCATTCTTTTTTTAAGTCCGTCGCATCTTCCCCTCACTCAACTTTCCATTCGCTATGAAAAAATCCATTAAAGACATTTCTCTCTCCGGCAAGCGCGTTTTGATTCGCGTTGACTTCAATGTTCCTCAAGACAAAGCAACCGGAGCCATCACCAACACCCAGCGCATCGTTGCGGCCATTCCCACGATCCAATATGCACTTGAACAAGGCGCCAGTGTTGTATTGATGAGCCACCTCGGTCGCCCGAACGGTCAGCGTGTTGCCAAATATTCGCTCAAGCCTGTTGCTGACAAACTTGCTGAAGTGCTCGGACGCCCCGTGCGTTTCTTAGAGGATTGCGTGGGCGCTGAAGTTGAATCTGCGTGTGCCGCACTTAAGGCCGGAGAAGTCGTTCTTTTGGAGAATCTGCGCTTCCATATTGAAGAGGAAGGCAAAGTCAAAAACGAAGATGGATCATCGACGAAGGCCGATCCAGAAAAGGTCGCTGCTTTCCGCGCGAGCCTCACAAAGTTGGGTGACGTGTTTGTGAGCGATGCTTTCGGAACCGCCCATCGCGCTCACTCTTCCGTAGTGGGAGTTGATTTGCCTGAAAAAGTGGCTGGATTTTTGATGCAGAAGGAACTGGAGGCCTTTGCTGCTGTCCTCAATAACCCGAAGCGCCCGCTTCTCGCCATTCTCGGTGGCGCCAAAATCGCTGACAAAATTCCGCTCATCCGAAACCTCATCGACACCGCTGACGAGATCATCATTGGTGGCGGCATGGCTTATACCTTCAAAAAGGTTCTCGAAAACATGCCCATTGGTAACAGCCTCTTTGATCCCGAAGGCGCGAAGATCGTTGCCGAACTGAGCGAGAAAGCGAAAGCCCGTGGTGTGAAAATCCACTTGCCCGTCGATTACATCACCGCCGACAAGTTTTCTCCCGACGCCACCACCGGCGCGGCCGATGATACCACAGGTATCCCTGACGGACTCGAAGGCCTAGATTGCGGACCACGCTCACGCCAAATCTTCGCCGATGCCATTGCCCGCGCGAAAACCATCATCTGGAACGGACCCGCTGGCGTCTTTGAATTTGATAAATTTGCTGAAGGCACAAAATCAATGGCCGCAGCCGTAGCCGCATCAACTGAAGCTGGCGCGATCACCGTTGTAGGTGGAGGCGACACAGCCACCGCCGCCAAAAAATTCGGCGTCGCCGATAAGGTCAGCCATTGTTCGACAGGCGGTGGCGCCTCCCTCGAGCTTCTCGAAGGCA
>CAIWSO010000153.1 GCA_903915315.1 uncultured Spartobacteria bacterium
GAGCGTCACCTCCTCGCCATTTCGACGGATCCCGATATGCGCCAAGTCCAACAGTGGTGCAAGGCGATCGGTCGCGATATTCACAAGATGCATGCCTTTGTCCGCTTTCGTCTCGTGGGCAATGACGAGATCACGGGTCGTGAGCAATTTGTCGCGTGGTTTGAGCCTGAATATCGCATTGTCCGCTTGGCTTCGGGCTTTTTTGAAAAGCGGTTTGCTGGCATGGATTGGTCGATTCTGACGCCACACGAGTGCGTGCATTGGGATGGATCTGCGATTCACTTCACTCGCGGCGTCTCGCGTAGCGCCGCTCCCGATGACGATGCCCTCGACGATCTGTGGCGGACCTACTACCGGAGTATTTTCAACCCGGCGCGGCTGAAGGTGAAAGCGATGCAAGCCGAGATGCCAAAGAAATATTGGAAAAATCTTCCTGAGGCCTCGCTCATCACTGAACTCATCGCCGAGAGCGGCGGACGCGTCGACAAAATGCTGACTACCGAGTTGAGGCCAGCCAAGCCTGCGCCTAAGAACGCCTATCTCGATTCACTTCGTAAAATGAACGCAATCGATTCCCCATCGCTACCGCCCACACTGGAACCATGAAAGGAATCAAAAAACAGAACCTGCCCGAGAAGACTTGTGTCGTTTGTGGGCGTCCCTTCACTTGGAGAAAGAAATGGGAACGCGTTTGGGAAGAGGTCAAATATTGCAGCGACCGGTGTCGGATGACGAATCGGCGTCCCAGTTGATGTTTTAAAAAATCCCCGACTTTTTTCACTCGTTTCCATGACACCCCTTTTTGAACGCTACTTGGGCATCGACTACTCCGGAGCGCAAACTCCCTCAAGCAGTCTCACTGGCCTCCGCGTTTATTCCGCAACGCGATCCCAATCTCCCACGGAAATTCATCCGCCCCCAAGTGCCCGAAAGTATTGGACTCGTCGAGGACTTGCCGAGTGGCTTGCTGCAACACTTCAAGAGGGACCACCCACGATCGTGGGGATCGATCACGCTTTTTCGTTTCCGTTGCGTTATTTTGATCTGCACCATCTTCCTCTCGATTGGAGCCACTTCCTTGATGACTTCCATTTGTATTGGCCGACAGATGCCGATGGTATGTATGTCGATTTCATTCGCGATGGATTGCATGGCAATGGCGCCGCGCGGAGTGGCAATGCCCGATGGAGGCGACTCACAGAGGAACGCTGTCGCGCCAAGTCGGTCTTTCATTTTGACGTTCAAGGCAGCGTGGCGAAGTCCACCCATGCGGGATTGCCTTGGCTGCGTTTTCTTCGCCAGAAACTTGGGGCCGATCTTCACTTTTGGCCGTTTGACGGGTGGATGCCACCGCCGGGCCGATCCGTCATCGCCGAGGTTTATCCGGCTTTGTGGAGTCGCTGCTATCCGGCTGAGCGAAGGAATAGTCACCAGCATGATGCCTATAGCGTCGCGCGTTGGTTGCGTGAAGCCGATGCCGAACGGCTTCTCGATCGCTATTTTGAACCGCCCATGACTAGCGCCGAGCGCGCCATTGCAGATGTCGAAGGTTGGATTTTTTGTTCTCCTGAACGGAATTAAGCTCCGTGGGGCCTCGTCTGGGTGTCATACAGGTCCGCTCTTTCCCAAAACTCACACGATCTCTTGCAGCAATCTATTTGCATTAAGGGCTTGCTTTCCGCAACCAACTTGCATTAGTTGAAGGTTCCTATTTATGAAAAAATATC
>CAIWSO010000154.1 GCA_903915315.1 uncultured Spartobacteria bacterium
ATTCGTATTTCGCGAGGGATGTCCAAGAGCTTTTCCATGTCGGAAAACGGGCCGAGTTTCTGCGGATGGTATCACTAGTTCTCAGGCAAAGCGGCGGGTTGCTGGAGATCACGAGCTTGGCGAAGCACACCGGAGCGAGTCGGCCAACCGTGATGACCTGGCTCGATGTGCTCCAAATCACGCAAGTTGCCCGTATGGTGCGACCGTTTTCCGGTGGAGGGCGACGTGAGATCATCGCTCAGCCGAAGCTCTACGCTTTTGACACGGGATTCGTGTGCCATGCACGAGGATGGGACCGATTGAAGCCCGAGGATCTTGGGGTTCTTTGGGAGCATTTGGTCTTAGACACGCTTGTGGCTACGCCTGCCCGCGAAATCCTCTTCTGGCGTGACAAATCCCAACGCGAAATCGACTTCGTCGTTCCCCGTTCGCGAGATGCAGTGGACGCCATCGAATGCAAATGGACTCCCTCAGCCTTCGAACCAGAAAACCTATCCACCTTCCGCTCCATTTATCCCAGCGGCCGCAATGTCGTTTGCTGCCCCAACCTCACAAAACCCTACCAGCGGCATTTCGGCGATTTGCTCGTCGAATTCATGAATGCAAAAGATCTGCGACTTTTTATTCAGTAGATAAGTTGAAAGATGCGTCGAATGGTGTTTCACTAGCTATTAGCTATCAAAATGTAAAAGCACCGGTTATTGGATGCGAGTGGCTTCCCAGGTGCGGTCGGGGGTGACGATCCACACCCATGCGTCTTTGGAAATGATTTTGAATTTCACGTCTTGGTCTTTGCCCTCCGTTGAAATATGAAGCTGGTTGCCCTTGGCGCTCCAAGTGCCCTCGCCCAGCTTGCTACCATCATCCGGGTTAAAAAGATCAAAGGTCCCATCGGCTTTAAAATGGTAGCCATAGGTTCGTATTTCCCACTTCCCAATGAGGTATTGCGTGCTTTTGTCGTTTGCGGGAGGATCCCCCGCCCATGAGAGCATAGACGCAATAATCAGGAAGAGAATGGGTAGTATTTTTTTCATAGGGTAATACTTAGAATAAGAGTTTCAGATTTAAGAGTTGATTAATTGTTTTTGAAATAACTGCCTTTTTGGAGCATTTCTTTGCCAAATTGATTGGCCAGTTCCAAGCCATTGCCCTTGAGGGTACCCGTGTAACTCGTGTCATCCACTTGAAACTTGACCTTGTTATTTTCTATCACGGCATCAAGCAAGACAGGTCGACGGGCTTCACCTTCCGCTAGCATGTAGAGGACATAGGCCCCTCTTCCAGATTGGAAAACAAAAAGCTCGATACCAGCCATATCTCCGGATTCCTCAGATTCACCTAAGTTGGTATAAAAACCCGTTATTTTTCCCTCAAATCTGGCCTCAGATTTGGGAGACTGGGGTAGCTCACTGGCTGTTTTTGGATTAGCCTCGGACACAGCACTGGAGGCTTCTTGACCTGCGAGAGCCACAGCATCGGGATAAGCATCGGCGAGTTGGGCCTTGGTGAGTGATTTTATTGGTTTGAGAACGATTTTCTTCAGTTCCGAGCCAAGGGGAGTATTCCGAGGCACATCCGCTAAAGCCGGCAATCGGTAAACGTAATAAAGTGTTTTGCCTTCAGCCCCATCGGAGTGAAACGCTTGATCCTCCGCCGACTCCACGATGGCATACGATCCATCCGGCGAAAGGTAATAGGGAAGGCTCCAAGTGAAGCCTTCCAGCATCGGCATATCGCCCTCGGGTTCGGTTAATTGGCAAGCAAGCAGTTTCTTATTGGTATCTGTGGAGAGATAAGCCAACTCCGGAGTCATGCCCCGTATATCCCTTCCCTTGTAATGGATACCTGGCGCCAAAGTTATACCGCAGGTCAGACGCAGGGAATCTTCAGGAAAATCTCTTGAGAGAAGGGCGTCCGAGTCCTTCGCGCCAAGATAGCGGATGTGCCCGTTAGCATCCTCAAAATCCAGATCACGCTCTGCATAATCTTTGATTTCAGCGAGC
>CAIWSO010000155.1 GCA_903915315.1 uncultured Spartobacteria bacterium
ATGAGGCTTTGCACCATCGGACTATCTTCAAGAGAAAGAATTTTCGGAATATTCACTGAGTAAAAAAAATGAGAGGGGTCAAAGACGCCATTGACTCGTAGGCTTCGGAAAACAATTCCCGCCTAGAGAGCCAAAACGAATTTCTTATCTCATCACACGTTCATTCCTATGATTTCTTTGACGGAAGCGGCAGTGAACTCACGATTCATGCGACCAATAAAAGCGGCTGGCACGCTGGCGGGGCAAACGGCCTCGCAGGCGTAGTAGTTGGAACAGTTGCCAAATCCTTCCTCATCCATCTGACGCACCATACCGATTACGCGGCGACCATTTTCCGGTTTGCCTTGTGGGAGCAGGCCGAGATGCGTCACTTTCGCACTCACAAAGAGCATAGCCGAGCCATTCGGACAGGCGGCAGCACAGGCCCCGCAACCGATGCACGCAGCGGCATCCATCGCCTCGTCGGCAATCACCTTAGAAATCGGAACAGAGTTAGCATCTGGCGCAGATCCGCAACGCTCGGTGATGTAGCCTCCCGCTTGAATAACGCGGTCAAATGCACAACGATCGACGACCAGATCCCGCTGTACAGGGAAGGCCTCGGCGCGGAAGGGCTCGATGGTGATGGTATCGCCATCCTTGAACTTCCGCATGTAAACTTGGCAAGTCGTGCCACGACCCGGACCATGCGGCACACCATTAATGGTCAATGAGCAACTGCCACAAATGCCCTCGCGGCAATCGGAGTCAAACTGGATGGGCTCGATGTTTTTTCCCGTGAGGTTGGCATTCACGATATCCAGCATCTCGAGGAAAGAAGCGTCGGCCGGGATATTGTCGGCTTCGTAGTCTTCCAGAGTGCCAGGTGCGTTTGCGTCCTTCTGTCGCCAGACTTTGAGATGGAATTTCATAGGGAGCGATTATTTGTAGCTGCGGGTGGCCAGTTTGACCTTCTCGTAAACGAGGGGCTCTTTGTTGAGTGTGGGGAGCTGATTCTCTCCTTGGTATTCCCATGCGGAAACGAACGCATATTCGTCATCATTGCGGAGCGCCTCACCCTCGGGAGTTTGATACTCCGTGCGGAAGTGACCACCACAGGATTCGTTGCGCGTAAGGGCATCGCGGCACATCAACTCGCCAAACTCAAGAAAGTCGGCAACACGACCAGCGCGCTCGAGTTCCATATTGATGCCATCAGGGCTTCCGAGGATTTTGAGATTTTTCCAAAACTCAGCTCTCAGCTTTTGAATCTTATCGATCGCGAGATTGAGTCCCTCTTCACTGCGGGCCATGCCGCAGTAATCCCACATGATCAGGCCAAGCTCACGATGGAAACTATCGACGGTACGATTGCCTTTAATATCGAGGAGCTTTTGGACTTTCTCCTTTGTTTCCTCGATGGTTTTTGCAAAGGCAGGATGCTTCGGATCGACCTTCTTGCCGAACTGCGAGGTCATGTAGTTGCCCAGGGTATAGGGAATCACGAAATACCCGTCAGCGAGGCCCTGCATGAGAGCACTAGCACCGAGGCGGTTCGCACCGTGGTCGGAAAAATTCGCCTCTCCCAGCACATGAAGGCCGGGAATATTACTCATGAGATTGTAGTCCACCCAAAGCCCACCCATCGTGTAATGGACGGCAGGGTAAATTCGCATCGGACGCTCGTAGGCATTCTCGCCGGTGATGTTTTGATACATCTCGAATAGATTGCCGTAACGTTCCTCAATGGTTTTACGACCGAGACGCTTGATGGCATCGCTAAAATCAAGATAGACACCCAGTCCGCCAGGCCCAACTCCCCTGCCCTCGTCGCAGACTTCCTTCGCCGAGCGTGAGGAAATGTCACGCGGAGCCAGATTACCGTAGCTCGGGTATTTCCGCTCTAGGAAGTAATCCCGCGCATCATCGGGAATCTGCGAAGGTTCCTTGCCGCAATCCTCCTTGCGCTTAGGCGCCCAGATGCGCCCATCATTCCGAAGCGATTCGCTCATCAAGGTGAGCTTCGACTGGTAGTCACCACTCACAGGAATGCAAGTCGGATGAATCTGCGTGAAGCAGGGATTCGCAAAAAACGCCCCGCGCTTGTAAGCGCGGAAAGTCGCCGTGACATTGCATCCACGCGCATTCGTGGAAAGATAAAACACGTTGCCATATCCTCCCGAGCAGAGAAGCACAGCGTCACCGGCATGACTCGATATCTCGCCGGTCGTGAGATCACGAACGACGATGCCCTTGGCATGGCCGTCGATGAGAACGAGGTCGAGCATTTCCGTTTTCGGATACATCTTCACCGTGCCCTTGGCGATCTGTTGACTCAGGCCCGCATAGGCACCAAGCAGAAGCTGCTGCCCAGTCTGTCCCCGAGCATAAAAAGTACGAGAAACCTGGGCGCCGCCGAAAGAGCGGTTGTCCAATAGGCCTCCATATTCGCGGGCAAAAGGCACGCCCTGTGCGACACACTGGTCGATGATGTTGTTGCTCACCTCGGCGAGGCGATGGACATTGGCTTCGCGGGCACGGAAGTCCCCGCCCTTGATCGTGTCGTAAAAAAGTCGGTAAGCGCTATCGCCATCATTCTGGTAATTCTTTGCGGCGTTGATGCCGCCCTGCGCGGCGATGGAGTGAGCGCGTCTTGGGCTGTCCTGATAGCAGAAACACTTCACGTTGTAACCCTGCTCGGCGAGGGTCGAAGCGGCGGCCGCGCCAGCCAGACCGGAACCAACAATGATGATGTCGAATTTCCGCTTGTTAGCTGGGCTCACAAGCTTCGCGTTGTTTTTATAGGTCGTCCACTTGTCGTCGAGGGGACCTGCGGGAATGTGTGCGTCGGGTGTCATTGTGCTAATCCTTTCCCCAATCCGAAAAATAAAACGGAGATCGGTATGGAAACGTATCCAAGGAACAACAGCCAGGCGATCGCGCGACCAGCAAGTTCATAGTTGGAGCGAATGCGGCGGTTGGTTATGCCGAGGGTTTGAAAAAGGCTTGAGAGGCCATGGCTGAGGTGAAAGGTGAGAAGAAAAAGCCCGATCACATAAACCGCGACCACCGGAGCATTGCTGAAACCCTTCACCACCATCGCATAGACATTGTGCACTTCCTGTCCGTTCAACTGGGTACGCATCACTTGATAGGACGGATCGACGACCCGAACAGTGAAGTGCGCCAGATGGAAGATCACGAAAGCCAGCACCACCAAGCCACTCAGACGCATCGTGCGGGAGAAGACCGTCGTTTTGATTGGATCTGCTGCAATGTATTTTTTGGGATTCGAACGTTGATTCTCCTTCCACAAAAGCATGGTGAAATAAATGTGTCCCACGAGAATGCCCAACAACCCGATGCGGATCACCCAGAGCGCAGGTCCGAGATCATGCAACTTTTGAGCATACGCATTGAGGACATCCGGCCCCAGAAAGACAGTCATATTTCCGAGCAAATGCCCGAGAACGAAGAACACAAGCAGGATGCCGGTCGCAGCCACGATGGTTTTTTTTCCGATGGATGAGAACATCCATAGCAGGATGGGATTGGGCCCGGAACGCGCCGAGGAGGATGGTGAGGTAATCATTAATTGCTAGGTTTCAATTTAGAATAGGAAATGCCAGTTAGTCGATGCAAAGAAAATGGTGTTTTTACCTTAATATTTTACGCATCCCACGTCGAAAAAGGTGCTCGAGCGAGGCAAGAGTTGTAATAGCGCTGATCATCAGACACTTCCTTCCCAACCCAATCGGGCAGCGCAATCACTTGATCGACATTGTCTAACTCAACCTCTGCAACGACCAACCCCTGGTTTTCCGCATGGAACTCATCGATCTCCCATTTCATCCCTTCGAAAAACACATTGTAGCGGGTCTTCTCAATAAGCGGGCGGTAGCAAAGCCCAAGCATCGTCTCCCCTTCAGATAGCGGAATCAAATATTGTAACTCCGGGCGGCTTATCCCCACGCGAGGGCCTTTGACTGTCAGAGTGGCCTTAGTTCCATCGATCCGGACCCGAACGCTGCGCCCCCCGTCGGCACTCAGGTAACCCTGCGAAATCCGGCGCCCTGTCCCCGCCGCCGGTTCACGCCAAGCGTCACTGGAGAGCAGGAACTTTCTTTCGATTTCAATCGGATGGCACATGGATGGATTCATAAAAAATAGGATGACTTGCTTGAACGCTTCAAACGACCAGTTCGGCATTCAGAAAAAACACTAACCCCGCGAGAAGATTCGACGCCGAATCGCCCTCGCGAGCGGCGCCTCACCAAAATTATTTGCTGTTGTGAACCCCAGCGGCGACTTTCAGTCGAAGACCATTGAGATGGATGAAACCCGTGGCATCGTCTTGGTCGTAAGCCTTCGTCGGATCCGCCTCCATCGTGGCGATATGCGGATTGTACAGGCTCACTGGGCTCTTGCGACCGGCCGCATGGATGCCGCCTTTGTAAAGGCGCAAACGAACCGTGCCGCAGACGTTCTTTTGAGATTCCGTAACGAGAGCCTGGATCGCTTCGCGCTCTGGCGCAAACCAAAATCCATTGTAAACAAGCGTGCTGTATTTCGGAATGAGGCTGTCACGCAGATGCATGACCTCGCGATCCATCGTTAAGGATTCCATCTGGCGGTGCGCAAAATGCAGGATCGCGCCACCTGGGGTTTCATAAACGCCACGGCTCTTCATCCCAACGAAACGGTTCTCGACCATGTCCACGCGGCCAACACCATGCTTGCCTCCGATTTTATTGAGGAGTCGCATCACCGCGAGCGGGTTCAGTTTTTCTCCGTTCACTGCCACACAATTCCCACGTTCGAAATCGAGTTCGATCATCTCCGCTTTATCAGGCGCATCCTCAGGCAACACGGATAGCGTCGTAAAGTAATCGCGGTTCTTGAGGTCACCCGCATCAAACCAAGGATCCTCCAGAATTCCGGCCTCGTAGCTGATGTGAAGAAGATTTCGATCCATCGAGTAAGGCTTCTTCGCACTCGCTGCGATCGGCACACCGTGCGCCTCAGCATAAGCGATCATCTCTGCACGACCAGGGAACTTGTCCCGGAAGCGACTGTCGCGCCAAGGAGCGATGACCTCGATCTCAGGAGCGAGCGCCGCCGCCGTGAGTTCGAAGCGAACTTGATCGTTTCCTTTGCCTGTCGCGCCGTGAGCGACTGCTGTGGCACCCTCTGCGCGAGCAATCTCGACCATGCGCTTCGCGATGAGCGGACGTGCGATGCTGGTGCCTAAAAAATATTCCCCCTCATAAATCGCACCGGCTTGAAGCATCGGAAAAATAAAGTCGCGCGCGAACTCCTCTTGGAGGTCATCCACATAGCATTTCTCGGCGCCGGTTTTAAGAGCCTTCTCTTCGAGACCGTCGAGTTCCTCGGCCTGGCCTACGTCTGCGCAGAAAGCGATGATCTCCGCTCCGTAGATTTCCTTAAGCCAATTTAGAATCACCGAGGTGTCCAAACCTCCCGAGTAAGCAACGACAATTTTTTTCATCGGCGCGGAGTCTCTCCGAATCCCGCACATTTCGCAATCCCGCGAATCACACAGACGCAAATTTCAACCGACCCTCAACTTTCAGTTGTCATACCCCGCGTTAGATAGTATAAAAAAACTACTCCATGGCGGGGTAGCCAAGTGGTAAGGCACGGCTCTGCAAAAGCTGTATTCGTCGGTTCGATTCCGACCCTCGCCTCATTTTCCTTTCCGAGCCTCGCCAGTAAAGGCTCTACGGGACTCTGAGTGAAGCCGGACTGCTAACAAATACGGCTAAAACTGCTAACAAATGGCCAGCGAGTCATTCAGTTTCCCCAATGTTCGAGAATGTCTTTTTACGCCTTCTCTAGGTTTTCGCGGATAGCTTTCAGGATAGCATTCCTTGGTCGGTAGCAACTCGGTGTTTTCCTGCTCCCTTTGGAGTCGGAGCGACAACAAAGCACATTCCAGCCTGATCTTTTCTTTCCGCTGTTCGGCGAGTGTCGATGCGGCGACTGCCTGCGGATTTTCTCGGCTTCACGCTTCGATCCATTGGCGCGCGGCATGTTCGCTGTCGGCAGGCATTCCAAGACTGGCGAGTCGTTGGACGTTGGATTTCGAGCAGGATAATTTTCGCGAAAGTTCAAGATGCGTCACATAAGGTGATGCTGTCTAAATCCCGCGAGCGAGGAGAGCACCCTCCTCTTTTTCTAATTACTTCTTAAATTCCTTCTCCAACTCCTTCGTGCGTTTCTTGGCGGCAGCGATCTGCTCGGGGGTCATTTCTTTAGCCATGCGATCCGTACTTTTACGAGAATCTGAAAGGTTGTAAAATGCATACGCCTCGACCTTATCTTCCGGCACGCCGACGGCAAACGCGTAGCAACCCCCTAAACCGATTTGAGCTGCGGTATTCCCGTGTTTTGCCACCTTGCGATACCCCTTCACCGCCTTGCGACCCCACTTCAACGACTTTTCCGCATCTCTCGGCACGCCAGAACCAATTGAGTAACAAAGCCCTAATTCGCATTGAGCATCGGCATTTCCTTGCTCTGCAGCTTTGCGATACCACTTCACAGCCTCAACTTCATCTTCCTTTACACCAACGCCATAAGCGTAGCAGTCACCTAAACTTTTTTGAGCCTCCGCATAACCTTGGTCTGCAGCCTTGCGATACCACTTCACGGCCTCGACTTCATCTTTCGGCACGCCAGAACCAACTTCGTAACAAACCCCTAAATCGCATTGAGCCTCAGCGTCCCCTTGGTCTGCAGCCTTGCGATACTCAACGGCGTCTTCTTTGTCTGCTTTAGTATTTAGTGAATTCGCGCAACCACCAAGCGCAACGCATAAAGTGCAGATGAAAATTCCGATTCTGGTAGATATCATGTCTGTGATATAAATATAAGAAAAAATAAGTCCACCCGAAATTTCGCGTATGGAGCGCGACTCTATCACAAAACCAAATCGAAATTTCGCGGTGTTCGGCTAAGGGAGA